>JAYWAE010000301.1:0-4259 GCA_043782715.1 Pseudobdellovibrionaceae bacterium
ATAACTTGATTTCAATTCTTCAGGCCTTGGTCGAGGCCAGAAAAACCTAGGCAAAAGTTTGACCCTCGAACCTGCAGCAAGAGACAATCTGCGAGCATATGAAGTGGAAACCCATTGTCGTCTTTTTGCTCATTGGAGCAGCCCTCGCCGGCTGGTGGCGCTGGCAAAACCCGGGCTCCAGTCTGGCCAACACGAGTGGCATGATCTCCGCCATCAACGGCCCCGACCTCATGACCCATGTCCGCTCACTCAATAGCCCACTGGTTTTAGTCAATTTCTGGGCCTCATGGTGCGCGCCCTGCAAAGCTGAATTTCCGGCTTTACTCGGTATCAAAGAAAAATGGGCTGCACGCGGATTGAAAGTGGTCTTTGTTTCGATCGACGAAATTCCTGATTTGCCGGCGGCCGAGGAATTTTTGCGCCAAACCGGCGTCACTTTTCCCACCTACTCCAAGGGCGATCAAGACCCAGGTTTCATTCGCGATATCTTCCCAGAATGGCAGGGCTCGGTCCCGGCCTCTCTGCTCATCGGACCGGGCGGCAAACTAGTGGACGCCTGGGAAGGCGACAGCACACCCGATGAACTCGAAGCTCGCGTTGCGCAGCATATGAAGGGCACATGAGTCGTAAAGAGGAGTCCGCCGATATGAACAAATCCAATGCCCCCGCGCCACGCGAGAGCGATCTCGCTCTCGTACTCCGCCAGCTTGGCGAACGCTACCCAATGACTCAACTCGTTGGAAAATCCTATGTTGTTTCAAGGTTTTGGGCCTGGTTTTCACAGGTTGAAGTAAGCCCGCGTGTGCGCATACCGGTTCCACGATTTCTCACCATTCGCGACCCCTAGAGGCCTAATTTCATTGATGTAGGTGGGATAGTTCGCTATACAGTTCGATTCCGGAGGCCATAATGGCAAAGAAAAAAGGCAAAGTTCGTATCATCACGCTTGAATGCACGGAAGCCCGTAAAGAGGGTAAGCCGCCGTCACGCTACACTTCGAAAAAGAATTTTCAGACGCACCCTGAGCGCTTGGAAAAAAAGAAGTACAATCCCAATCTGCGCCGTCACACGGTTCACAAAGAGATCAAGTAGCACAGAGAACGTCCCTGTCCGCGCAGGTTTTCAATCTGCTCCACGAACAGGGACTTTGTGTATCTACGGACTGCTGACTTCAGGCGAACGCGGTCATCATCCATCATAAGATAAGCTTTCTAAAATCAAGTGTTGGCATGAGCTGCTGCAGGCGATCAAACGCCCGTTGCTCCTCCCACCGGCTTCTCTCATTGCGGAGCTTCTCTTCTTCTTGCACCCACTGGTCGGGCTGAGATTTTTTCTCAACCTCTTCTACGGGCACGAGTATCGGCTCTATCGCCAAGTTCTCGCTTTTCATATGTGCCTCCTGCCCACCGGGCGCAAAGCACGGCGGACAAATTTATGTGAAGTCCCCGCGCGAGCCACCACGGCGTGCGCGAAGAAAATTTTAAAAACGGATCAATCCCTTTGCAGGGTTTGAATTTTAATTTTTTGGATTTAGCGCTTGAGGAATGGGGCTGCTGTTAGCAGGCGGTTCCAAAGATGGAGTCCGCGCGCAGTACTGTAATTCCCGGCTTGGAGTTCATCATCGTAACTGACTGAGCAGCCTGATTGAAAAAGTGTACTGTCATCGCGTCCTCCTTTCATAGAGTGATTGCAGAATAAAGTATTTACGATTCGTTTACAACCGAAATTGAATTGACGCCGCAATATCTCGACCTGTACGCCAAAGTGCATGACTGAATTTTGGGATCGTATTGGAATATCCGCTTCTCTATTGTGTGCGATCCATTGCGTGCTCACTCCTGTATTAGTTATTTTAATTCCACTTGCGGGAAATTTCTTATCCGCACCTTGGGTTCACATCGCCATCGCGGTCGTGATTTTTCCGGTCGCGGTTTGGGCACTGTGGAGTGGATACCGCCGGCACCGGCATCGGCGCATTTTGATCACGGGCGGAGTGGGGTTGGTGTTGATGGCTACGGGAATGACTCTCGAGAACGCCGATCCCTCCAGCCGCGCCTTCGCACTACAGACTATACTTTTGATTTCAGCCGGACTGACTTTGGCCGCCGCTCATTTCTTCAATTTGCGCGCTTGCCGCTCGAAGCATCTCTAACGCCAGTCATCTCAAGTTCGACCAAGACAGCGGCGTGATCACTCATGCGCCGCCAGGGCAGTCCAGAAAGCACAGCGTAATCATGCACTCGAAAACCTCGGACATACACGCGGTCGAGCGCCAAGAAGGGCTTCCAAGACGGAAACGTCGGCGCGTGCTTGCCTGAAAAAATCACTCCGCTTTCGCGTAGATTGAGCGCATCGCTCAATGGATCCGTAAAACGTTTCGCCCAATCGTTGAAGTCACCGGCCACGATCAACGGCGCATTTCCGGGGATCGTGCTCTGCACGCGATCAATCAAACTTTGCATCTGCTGCTTGCGCCCGCGCTCTAGCAAATCCAAATGTAGGCAGACGACGTGCACCGGAAGCTTGTGGCCTTCTATCGGCAGCTGAGCATGCAACAGGCCACGCTTTTCGAGGGGATTGGTCGAGACGTTGATGTTTTCGAAATCTGAAATGGGAAACTTGCTGAGCACGGCGTTGCCATGATTGCCGTCCGAATAGATCGCGTTTTTGCCGTAGGCGAAGTGAGGCCACAATTCTTCGGCCAGATACTCGAACTGTGAGTCTAGCTCGACACCAGCCATGGCCTTGGGCGGATGCACTCCCATCACCTCTTGCAAGAATACCACGTCGGCATTTACGTCACGCACGGCCGCGCGCAGCTCCTGCAGCACGTACTGGCGTGAGTAAAAGCAAAAGCCTTTGTGCATGTTGTAGGTGAGAACGCGAAACTTCACAGTAAGTGATAGTAGAAAAAAAAAGAGGGCTGGTTAAGCCCTCTTTTCAAAATTCGGATGTCTTCGCCTAATTAGTTGGCGATTTGGAACTCAGGCACGAACGTCGTCTTGGCCTTTGCCACGGCGGCTTCAGCATTGACCATGCCTTTGCCCCATTGGTTCTGGCTGTTGTCGCCAGCCAAAGGAGTGGCGGTCGACTTGATGATGTCGCGCACTTGAGCCGGAGTCAGATTATGGTTGGCAGCGCGAACCAGGGCGACAACACCCGCAACGTGCGGCGTGGCCATCGAGGTGCCTGCAAACGAAGCGTAATCTGTCTTGATCACGGCGATGTCCGCAGTCGCTTTTTGGCCAGCAGCCAAAGCGGCTTTCACTTGCTCGCCCAAAGCTTGCTCGATCAGCACGGCGGGAACGGCGGCTTCCGTGCCATCAGATGTGATCGTGCCTTGAATGAGGCCGGGCGCGTTGTTGTAAATCACGACGCCGATAGCACCGGCGGCGATGGCGTTGACGACTTTGTCTTTGAACGCGATTTCACCACGCGAGACCAGCGCGAGTTTGCCGTGCAGATCCAGGCCCGTGAAGTCCGTGGGCTTGCCGAGACCGGCATAGACCAAGGGAGCTTCGCCAGGAGCGCTAACTGGTGAACCGACGAACATCGTCGACGTGACATCGGCCAAGCCTTTGTTGTCGAGATTGATTTTAGCCGTACCGCCACGGCCCGTGCCGAGGGGAACGGACGAAACGACATCCACACCCGGAGCGACCACGGCGAGTTCAGGCCCCCAGTTGGAGAAATCGGCTTTTACCAATTTTGCGTCCACAGCGCCGATTGCGAAGCAAGTCGGCGCTGCTGCCGGAAACGAAACCGTCGGCTTGCCATCGTTGCCCGACGCCGCGACGACGATCACACCGGCATCTTCCGCGCGCTGAACGGCGGCGCCTTCACCAGCCGACATGAACGCTCCACCGAGCGACATGTTGACGGCATCGGCGTGTTTGCTCACGGCCCAGTCAATACCTTGCGCAATGGCGACACTGCTGCAACCGAGGTCGGTACAAACTTTGCCCATGTTCAATTTGGCTTCGGGGGCGACGCCCACCAAGCCATTTTTACCGTCGGCGGCGATCGTGCCCGAGACGTGCGTGCCGTGGCCCACTGTGTCCGTCACGTCGGTCGCGCTGCCACCGGTGAAGTTCTGAAAGTCTTCGTAGTTGCCAGAAACAGCTTTGTGATTTTTATCGACACCCGTGTCGAGAATCACAACGTGAGCGCCGGCTCCCTTAGTAGTGGCCCAAGCGCCCGGAGCTTTCACTGCATCAATGCCCCAGGGTTGTTGAACCGCATCGAGCGGAGCCATGAAG
>JAYWAE010000302.1:0-29360 GCA_043782715.1 Pseudobdellovibrionaceae bacterium
TCTCATAAAGATGTCAAGAACCTCTGGATACTCTGTCGCCGCCAAAATCTGGTGAGAAAAATGCGATTGGCTCACTACATTGTATTCGCCTTCTGCCAAAAATTGATAAGTAAGTCTCGCCATAAACTCAGAGCGCCTAGTGATGTCCAAATACAAATCTGTGTATTTGAGCCACACTGGATTGCTCATTAAAATCTCCCAAGCTAAAGAGTCTAAGCCGTGCGCCATAAGGAGCCGAATCAGGTGAGACTGTTGGGCCCAGGCCTCTCCGCCTTTGAGCGCACTTCGAATTATTCCGAGAGCCTGCTCTTTTCGTGAGCCATCATCGCTCAAAAGATATTCCAATTCTTGCATAATAATTTCTGGGTATTTTGAGATATCTGCTCCGGCATTTGCAATCCCGGCTTGGTATTCAGAATGATATTTATTCATATCAACGGTCGACCAAAGCTTCAAGGGTAGGTATTGATTTTTAAAAATGACTTTCGCGATGACTTCTTTCGTTAAAGCTTCACTTTTCAAACTCAAGACTTTTGTCACGCCTTCGCGGGAAGTAAATTTTGGATTAGCTAAAATTTTAGTGATGTAGTCACTCCAAATCTCTTCTGTATTTGCTTTTCGCTTGAGTATGAGCCAATTTACCTTTTCCACTAAGCCAATACTATCCAGCCAGATTTCTTTATTTAAAATATGCATGATATAGTCGAGTTCTTTGTCGGTAGGTGAAGAACTGATTTTTTTCTCAAGCCATTTTTCGAGATAGGGAGTTCTAGAGGCAACGGACGGATACAATTCAGTGAGATACTTCTTTGCATACCCGTGGCAAAGAGTGAAGTGCACCAAGTCGGAAGACTCTTTTAAGCTTAGCTCGAGCAAGCTTCGATCGCCTTTAAAGTTAGGGTCCATGTAGAAAGCCGAATAGTTCTCGCGGAAAGAATCTGCAGGGAATTTCTGAATCGACCACAAGATAAAGGAATCGATTTGCGGTTGCCATGCAGGCTGATGGACGGCCGCCGCAGCCCATACGCTATAGTAGTTTTCTCCTGGGCCTGGCATATTTTTTCTAGGTAGGGGTAAAATTAATTCCTTAGCGAACTCGGGGTATTTTGCACTTATGTCGGTCGCGAACCAAGCTTGCAGCAACCCTTGAAAACTGGACATTCCTTGCCAATTGCGAAGCAATTTTTTCGAAAATTCAAGATCTCGACTTGCGCCGCCAGAGGCGAACCACTTTCCCGCCAGATCCGCGCCTGGAGCTGATACATGGTTTTCAAATTTATTTTTCGTTTGAGCAAGCGCGGATTCAACTAATACTTTGGTAAACTCAGAATCGAGAGCCTCAAGCCTAAAATTGAACCATTCCGAAATAAGCTCATATCTTGGTTCGCTGCTTCTTATTTCGGATAACAATATCTTTTTAATTCTCGTGAGCTCTTCTGGCCGAACAGAAAAAGTCTGAGTTTTGAGTTTTCTTTTGAGTTTTTCCAAGAGGCCCAAGTCATTGTTCTTGAAGGCTTCATCAGTTATTGCCTCGAAATAGTCGGCAAGATTTAGATCTAAACTTTCTGGAATTACCCGAAACGCCTTTTTATTTTTAAACAAGAAGGCATCCAGCGACTCTGTTCCCGTATGTATCTTCTCCAAGGAGAAGTCGATTCCTTCGATCGCTCGAGGGTCGACTCTAAAACGTATGTGTAAGGCGCCGAGGCCTTCTTTGCCAATCAAGGTGTAAAATCCTTGACCATAGGCCGCATTTTCCCCACTCTTATTGTCTCTTGATACAAATACATTGGGTTCACCCGTATGCGCCATCGTAATAGACTCATACGCGAGAAAACTGCGAGTCGCGTGGGTGACTATCAATTCATTGAGTCCCCGCTCATGAGCGATTTGCTTTGCAGTCTTGCCTGGCTTGCTCGACTTATTGGAACTCTTACCCAATGGATAGGATCGGAGTGGTTCACGATTCATCCACCACGCCAAAGAGTCTTCATTGTCGGGATTGTTTTTTATGTGAATAAGTTTTGTCCTAAGCCCTAAACTTTCGATCAGATTCCAAGCGTATTCAATGTTGACTGCATTCTGGAAGAGCTTTTTGCCATTTTTTTCGATCCAATCGCCGACGTAGCCAGTCCCAACCGAGTTCGGGTCAAACTGATCAATAATTTTTTGGATTTGCTTTAGATCTTCGTCTCGCAAAGAGAGCTCAAATTGAACCGCCTTAGTCAAATATCGGATGGCAGAAAGAATAGGTGGGTTTTTCCCGGCTTCAAAGCGACTAGTCGTCTCGTGTAGGTTCGAGAAATAGTAGTGAAGTTTTCCGTCAAGCACATCTTGCAGAAAAAATGGTTTTGCTGAGTTCCAGTCTTTTAAGTCTCTGACGATGTGCGGGTCTGAAAGGGTTACGTCGATCATACCGGTGGAATGGGAATCCGAGTTTTGATTTAAAAAATCTGGATTATTTAAGAGAGCCAATTTATCGCCGCGGTTTTGCGTCAAGAGCCTGATTTCCCATTGGGCCTTTCGGCCTTGAACATACTGAAATTTGTCTTTTAGTGCGTGTTCAAGTAGCACAGCTTGTGATTCGTTGCCGTCAATAACGAGGTCAAGATCTTGCGTCGAGCGATATATATTGGTAAAGTCGTAATCGAATCGATCGGCTTGATAGCGAACGTCGCCCTTTTGTCTTTGTAGATCCCACTTAATATAGTGGGCAAATCCTGCCGCCGTTCCGCCAAACAACCAGATCCGTATGCCCATCTGCTTCGCCTGTTCTTGAATAAAATGAAATTCGGGAACTTGCGGAATCTTCTCTTTAACATACTGATAGAATTCAGAGGTCGTGATGGTCGGCGGCGCAGAAGAGCTTGCCCCATAAGATAGACGTGGCAACAAAAGCACTAGGCCGACAAAGGCCGATAAATAATTTTTAAGTATTTTGGTGCTCATTCCAGCATGTCCTTCTGAGAACGGTCTTGGGCAAATTGTAAAGGTTGCAATCTGCATACCCTTTAGGGCGTGGCTAGGCCCGCCCGAGTCCATGGCCTAAACACCTTAAACTCCTGAGAAAGCCACTCGATGGCCGAGTTGGTGGCAGTCGAGAGACTCAATCAGGGACGTAAATTTGGCATTACCGGCTCAAAATGAGTCGAGCTACGGGGCTCAGGAGAGTCTACTTTTGAAGTAACATCATGAAAAATCTACATAATCTGAAGTGGGTCTCAGTGCCTTAAAACGGCATAGATATTGGATAAAGCTCTATGAATCTTAATCGTGTAAAAATCAGTGAGGCCTCAATGCAGCTTAACAAGTTTTTAAGGCAGATTGTCGCACTCATTGCCATGGCCAGTTTGGCCATTCTATCGACTCCAAGCTTTGGCAGTCCAATCAATCAAGATTTCGAAGCCGTGCGGGTACTGCTTTTGAAACTGGGCTCTGCCGATAAAAAGCAATCGAGTGCCGCCGCCGAAGCTTTGGGGGGCTACTCGTATGCTGAGGTTATCAAGGCACTTATTAATAAGGCATTGACTGAACTGTCGCTTACGCCGCCCAATTCATTTGTCGTCGGCAACTCAATCAATTCTTTAAAAAAGTTAGCAACCCAAAATGACATCGAAGAGCTCGAGAAAATAAAGTTCCAGATTGAAAAACTCATCGGAAAAGGGGCTTCCAATAGATCTTTTACTTATATCCTTTCTTCGGTTGAAGAGGCAATTCAAGAGGCCGCGCAACGAGAAATCTCAAGTCTGCAAAGTCTAATCCCACCAAAAGCCAAGCAATCTAGTTCGGACGTCACGGGTTCACTATCGAAAAAAAGAACGCTAAAGCAAGAGCTCGACGAAAGAATGATGAGCGGAGGCGGCGAATTAACTGTTGAAGACATCAATGAATTTTATATAGCTACCAGCAGCTTTTTAAGTGATGAGATATTAGAGCAAATCAGAAAAGATGAGCAGTTTGAAATCTATGGCCGCGACAAAGAAGCGCAGGCAGCAATTGACACCCTGACCAGAGAAAAAGGAAAGAATCCGATTCTAGTCGGCCCACGCGGAGCAGGCAAAACGACCATCGTGCAGAAGGTCGCCAGGATTATTCTTGAAGATCAATTGCCCGGCCATGCGGTTTTCCAAAACGAACTTGCGGGCGCTTTTATGATTGAGACAACCCCCGCGCGAATTTCACGACTTGCAAAAGCTAACGACAATAATTCTCAAGCAGCAGCGGTTGAAAAGTACTTTGACGTGATATTGAAAATTGAACGAGCCATGGGATTAAAAATTATCATATTCATCGATGAGATTCACACGTTTGGTCCCGGCCAGGTCGAAGCCTTAAAGCCCTATCTAGACTCACGCACGCGTGCGATCAAATTGATCGGCGCTTCAACCAGCGTGGAGTATCAAAATGCATTCAAGAGTAATCCGGCCATTCAACGCCGATTTGATACGATCGGAGTCAGCGAGCAATCTGTCGAAGAAGTAAAAAAAATTATAATGGCATCTGAAAAAGCACGAACCGAAAAGCGCTACGGTTTCAAGGTAAGTGAGGAAGCAATTGATACGATTGTTCACAATGCCAATCGCGTTTACCCAGACACCTCCCTTGTCGACGCATCGGCCAAAATGTTAATGACATTGTGTTCGGCGGAAGCACGGAAGTTGGAAAATAAAAATGTAGCCCAGTCCCTCGGAGTTACGGAATCGATGGTCTATGGATTTATTCAGAATAAACTTGGCTATCCGGTCAACCCACTCGACGCAAAGGCTATGCAAAAATACAAAGAGGATTTGTTGGCATTTTTGAATGAAGAAGTGCTTGGCCAAGAAGGAATGGTTGGCGATGTCGCTAACGAATGGATTCGCTTACTAAAAAATAGTCGAAAAGGTGTTCGTACGGTAGCGATTCTTGGGCCCACAGGAGTAGGCAAATCACAGCTGGGGATGGCTTTGGCCAAAAAAGTATTTGGCTCAGCGGGTGCGTTTTTAAAGGTTGATGGCAATCAATTTAAAGAGGGTGGATTTAGTAGCAATACATTTTTTGGCGCTCCAAATGGAGTGTCGAGTTCTGACAAAACAGCGGGAATGCTTTTTGACTATCTCGACGATCCAGGTAAGGGAAAGTTCGGCGGCGTTATTATGATAGATGAAGCCGAGCGCGCACATACAGATTTTTGGGAAAAAATGATGGAGATTATTGACACCGGGCGAGCGACGGGAGGCGATGGGAAGGAACGGACCTTAAGTCGACACCTGATCATACTGACGTCGAATCGAGGAGATTCAATTCTTTTTCCAAAAACTATCGAAGATTGGACGGATTCCGAATTTCGAGACCACTTGCAATCTTTGACGGAAGAGCGATTAAAGGCGGCCTTTCAAGAGGCGACGAGCGGGAAAGATGAATTTAAACTTCCAAACGCGATTCTTGCACGTATTGACAAGTATACTGCTGCTGCCCCCATGGTGCGCGCCCTGGTTCGAATGATTGCTATTCAAAAAACTCAAAGAGCTATGCGCCAAATCGAGGGCACATATAAAATCAAGGTCGAGCTGGATGATAAGGTGCCGACAAAAATCGCCGATGTAGCTTATCAAAAAGGTCTTGGCGCTCGACCAGTCGAAAAGGCAGCGGTTGATTTAGTCGAGTCTGCGGTCGACCACTATCTTGTGCAAAATGTAGTCAGACGTGGAGACGTTATTCGAATTTCGCTCGGTCAAGACGACGATCATAGCCAAATAGACGTGCAAGGGCCAGGTGGACTTTCTTCTGCCAAGATACCTACGGCGGCGAAGTCGGATCTTTTAAATGATCAGGAGTTTTTGGCCCGGCTGAATAGTCTTGAAAGTGAACTCAAAGTTAAAATCTTTGGTCAAGATGAAATGATCGGCCGAATCAAAGATGCTGTAATCGCTCATCAAGCGACTCAAGGAAAACGACCACTGAGCCTCTTTATTGTTGGAACGACGGGCACCGGCAAAACTGAGACAGCAAAAGCATTGGCGAGATCGCTCTATCGCTCCGAGTCCCGAATACTTGTTTTAGACCTGGGAAAGATACTTTATGAAGGCGAGTTCAACAATATATTTGGATCACCCGCTGGGCATCTTGGATCGCTGAGGGAATATCCATTTGAAACATTTTTGAAAGAGAATCCTCAGGGTGGAGTAATTGTTTTCGATGAAATATCAAATATGGGTGGAAAGAATGTAGATAAAAAGGAGGAACTCTTTAAGAAGCTCTATTCGATTTTCGAGGAGGGCTCTTGGACTTCGCCCGCGACAAGTAAGACTTACGACCTTTCAAAATATACAATCCTTAGTACAGGCAATGATCTTGAAAAGCTTCTTCAAGGGATTTCAGCTGACGATTTACGACTCGCAATTTGGAATAAAAATAAATCATCCTCAAATGTAAGAACGATATTGAGGAGGTCTGGCGTGCCTGAGGCCTTCTTGGGACGGATGGCAGATATTATTTTAACGAAACCACTGCTGAAATCTGAGGTTGTCAGAGTCACCCTAAAAATCTTGGGTGAACAGACGCAAGAGTTTAGGGCAAAGAACTTAGAAATTAAATTTGATGAAAGTTTTATTCAAGACGTTTCAAATAAATTTTTTACCCAAGATCAAGGGGCGAGGTCCATTCGAAATCTCATCGAATTTAGGGTGAAGTCAGCGATCACGCAGCTCGTGATCCGCGCCAATGGCATCGCGAACCTTCATGGTAAAACGGTTTATTTGTCGGTGGCCGACAACCAAGTGGATAGAACTTATATTAGATCCTCGGACCCCGAAAGAAGTGTGATTCTAAAGGCGACGCTCGACCCGAAAGATGCAAATAGTCTAACGGTGACTTTGGACGCAACTGAGTTTGTTTCAAAAATAAATCTGCAAACGAAAAAAGAGCTCTTAAGAACTGCCTATCATGAGGCTGGTCACGCGGCGGTCAACAACCCGTCCGCAACTGGCGAGAGCATGGCGATGATAACGGTTATAGGGCAAGATGAGTATCTTGGCTATGCCAGGTACGATGAGATCCGCGGTCAAGCGCAAGCGCAAACTGAGCAGAGGACGACTTCTCAACTGGCGAGATTGTTGGCGGGGCAAATCGCTGAGCGACTAGCCGGATTTCAGCAAAGCGCAGGATGGCGCAATGACCTTGAGAAAGCCCGTCGCCTCGCGACGGACTATATTCTAGAGTGGGGTATGGGTGAAAATATGGCCGCTCTCCAGATTGACGAGAAGGGCAAGCCTAAGTTGAGTCCCGCTAAGGCTCTCCAATTTCAAATTGAAATGGATCGACTTTTTATGGCCGCGCAAACCCAAGCTGAGACAGTATTAAAATCGAAGTGGAAGTTTGTTCGCGACGTCGTCGGCGAGTTATTCGCTAAGGGACAAATCAGTGGTGAGCGTTTTACTCAAATTGAAGCCCTGCACAAAAATGCACATGTTATCCTTCCTTCGGCGAAGGGCAAGAATTTTGACAAAGTCACATCGCCAATGACCTCGGCGGATAGGTGTATGAAGCTATTGGGTGGAGGTTAGCGTCAAGTGGAGGCTGCACTCTCGAATCGTTGAGCACTGGTTTAGGCCCTGGTGGCGGTCAGCCCGCTTCAAATAGCTCACAGCCAATGGACCTCGGTGATTTCAAGGCTGGCGATTTTGGCCGTCTCGATTTTTGGTGGAAGTCGGCAAAGCTAGCCGAATGTACTCTCCGAATTTATCTCAGCTCTCACGCGACCCGCGAGGTTTTTTGGATTTTGCTTTTGTTGTCCGCCACTCTATGGACCGTCGCGCTTCATAGAGCACATGGCGGTACCGCCGAAAATGATATTTCCAAAAAAGTCTCGACCTCAAAAACTGCCAAAACCCTTTGTGAATGCTTCAAAAAGCTTGTGCTCTTTTTGGGTAACGAAAGGGCAAAGTTTGGCGCTCAGCTTAGTTCAACCCAAAACTACGTTCATCCATGAGTGGGTGTAAAGGGAATCAAACTTGCAGAATACCTTGTCGAATCAGTCCGTTCTGACTTTGTTGGGTCAATAATGATTCCAGAGTAATGCAACGGCGCTAAGGAGAAATCAGTCATGTGCCGATTTATTATGAAGTCCACAGTGCTTGCATTGATTCTATTTTTCAACATCAGCCATGCCGTTTCAGCGGAGGTCATTACCGTTGATCCCACAAAAGTGGGTTGTTTTGCTGCGGCGGACGTTCCGGGTCAAGGAGTGATGGATCAGGGCAAGATCGATCCCAACTCATCAAACTACCGAGATTTGATTCTACCATATGCAATAGCGCTTGATGCTGGAAAGCCGGTTGTGGATGGCCTTATCCTAAGAGAAGTGGACGACGTAATCGCAGTCAAGTGGATAGATAATGGTAATATGTTTAGTTGCCCTAAGGGATACCGAGAGCTCGAATTTTCAGTCGGAAAAGGTATCGGCACCTGCTATTTGAATGCCAAAGAAAAATTGGCCAGCTATTTTTGGCCCCCACTTGTCAACGGTGCCAACGAAAAACAGACTCTCAAGATGCGTGAATTTTCAAAAAATCAAGTGCGAGCCGTCCATAAGCGGAAAAGACTAAAAATCGACACGACAACATTTGCTACAACTTTGGAGTGAACGGCGATATCGGGGGCCTCTAGCTTTAGCCGGTTCGCGAGCATTCGGCCCCAAAGTCGCTCTGGGGCGGCCTAATCGCAGTACCTTTGGACCTTTATAATTTCCAGTCGAATCAGAGAACACCCCTCCCCCCAATTTCACTTGGCTTCGAGAGGACGAACATATTGCTTGAGGCCGGGGAAGCGCCGGAGGCCCCGAAAAGATGTCTCACGTGACATCACCCCGTAGGGGGCGTGGGTGCCTTAGGCTCACTCTTCGAAGCTACGTGCCGGCCATGCTCTTCATGAACTGAGAGTTTCTTAGCCGGCTCGAACAACTCTTCGAGCGTCAGGATACGCCCACCTTGGCGGCAGGAAATATGTTTCAATCCGATCTCCTCAGGCGAATGCAATCCTGCAGCGCCGATGAGATCACCGAGCGCGGTAAGGGTCGTTTGATGATAGCGCGCGACCCGCTGCCCTTTGTCCGCGACATCTAGCCCGGACATAAGGGACGGATCGGAAGTGGTGATTCCGGTGGGACATCTATTTGTATTGCAACGGTAAGCTTGGATGCAGCCCATGGCCAACATCATGCCCCGTGCGGTGTTGCACAGGTCGGCTCCCAGAGCCAGTTTTTCAAAAATATTGAAGCCTGAAAATATTTTCCCGCTGGCAATTAGCTTCACATGTTCGCGCAGGCCGAATTCTTTCAGCGTAATGTCCGCGAAAAACAAGGCCTCCTTCAATGGACTGCCGACAAAATTGATGAAATCAAAAGGCGCAGCCCCGGTCCCACCCTCGCCGCCGTCTATCGTGATGAAGTCGGGATAGATTTTCGTTTCCACCATCGCACTGCAAATTTTTAAAAACTCTTCGCGGCGGCCCAGGCAAAGCTTGAATCCGATCGGCTTGCCATCGCTCAGGTCGCGCAGCTTTTGGATGAACTCACACAGCTCACGAGGAGAGGTAAAGGCCGTGTGGCCCGGAGGAGAGACGACAGTCTTTCCGATTTCGACCCGTCGGATAGACGCTATTTCGCTGTCGACTTTGTTGCCCGGCAGGATTCCGCCATGGCCAGGCTTCGCACCCTGAGAAATTTTAATTTCTATCATTTTTACGCACGGCTGAATGGCCTGCTCACGAAAACTGACCGGATCAAAATATCCGTGTTTGTCGCGCGCGCCGAAATACGCCGTTCCCAATTGCCAAACCAAATCCGCGCCGCTTTCAAGATGATAGGGGCTCAGTCCGCCTTCGCCCGTATTGTGATAAAAACCGCCCGCCTTCGCTCCCCGTCCAAGCGCACGTACGGCCGACTTGCCGAGAGAGCCATAACTCATGGCGGAGATGTTTAGCAAAGAGGCGCTGTAAGGCTGCCGGCATTGTTCGTTCCCCACGACGACGCGAAAATCCGCTTGCTCCACTTCCACAGGAAAACAGCTGTGGTTGATCCACTTATAGTCGTGGGCGTAGAAGTCCAGCTCACTGCCAAACGGAACCGTGGCCAATTCTCCTTTGGCTGTTTCGTAAATCACGGATCTATAAATACGCGCGACCGGATCTTCCGTAATATCTGACTCGACAAAGTACTGCTGGATTTCGGGCCGGACCATTTCGAGCAAATAGCGGATGTGGCCAATGATCGGAAAATTGCGCAGAATCGTGTGCCGCCTCTGGAGCAGGTCGTAGACCGCGACTGCCAAAAATAAAGCACAAATCACCGGCCAAAACCACGAAAGCCATTTTAGGTAGGCAAACGCGCTACTGGTGATAAAAAAGAGGACTGTGATAGATAAGATCGTCTTGCGCACGCCACATCGATAACATCTTGCACTGAAACCCGCAAATACTTGTCCGAGACCCTAATTACGATTCACGCGTCAGAGTGAGCAGAGTCACCTCCGACGCCACGGCTGCCCGCAAAGGCGGTCCCCAATACCCGGTGCCGGGATTCACATAAATCCACATCTCCTTGAATCGATTCAGGCCACGATAGTAATCGTGAAAAAATCCAATGACCAAGTTCCAAGGGAAAAATTGTCCCGAATGGGTATGGCCCGACAGCTGCAAATTCACGCCCGCTGCATGAGCCGCCTTATAACTGACCGGCTGATGTGCCAGCAATATTTTGATCATGTCAGGCGGCACCCCGGCCGCGGCAACCTCGGGACTGGAAACATGCGCGGGCACAAAATGATGGGCACTCACATCCGGCACCCCCAAAATGGCGATTTTAGCGCCATGTTTTGCAATCAAATGACTTTGGTTGGTCAAAACATGTGTACCCGAAGCCTGATGTATCCGAATCCATTCCGGCGCGTTGTGATAGTACTCATGATTGCCCGTCACAAAAAACCGCCCGAACGTGGACTTCATTTCACCGAGTAATTGGGCAATTGAGCCCAAACTCGCCGGCTCGCCGTCGGTGATATCACCGGTCAACGCAATAATGTCGGCGTTCAGTTCGTTCACGACTTGCACAACATTGCGGACGTAGGCGGCGCCAATCGTGGGTCCGATGTGCAAATCCGAAACCTGCGCGATACGGAAGCCCTCAAACTCCTGGGGGAGTCCCTTGAGCGGAACTTGCACGTGTTTCACTCCCGGACCTATGAGCGCTTGGTACATTCCAATAAGCAAAATCGCCGCGAGTAATAAGAGTTCGATTTGAACTGAAAGGTGAGAAAATGTCTCCAGCACTGGTGGAGCGACGAAAAACCCCGCGGCAAAAAATAAAATGTCACGAACGGCGGAGAAAAAGAACACCATTGAAAATCCACCGATCGCCATCAGCGACAGAACGCCTAGACCCCACAAGAGCGGGCCCAACCCGGGGGTGGCCTTACGCCAACTTTCCGCTTTGAACCGCAGCAAGGGCATCATCAATTCCAATAAAAAAACCAGCGCCGAAATCCACCACACACCGGCCCAGCCGGTAACTAGATAAAAGGACGCTGCGACGTAGATATTGGCGAGCGTAACGACGAACAAAATAATGGCCAAGCGCTGCCTCATTTTCACGGCACATTCTACTCCAGTAGAATCACCCGGCACAATAGCAATTCGGATTACGTAAAAAAGGCATCTCCAGTTTCTAGAAGGTGTCGGTACGAATCGCCAGACGCTTGCCCAAGCTTGCGACTTCTCCATATCCGCCGAGAAAACGAAGTACGTCCGCCAAAGCGGCCGCCGACGCCATAGCATTGACCGGGCTACTCGAAGGCGATTGATAGGCCTCATTTATGCATCGAACCTGGCTTTGAAATTCGCAATCGTCCAGCGTACCCATCAGGCTTTCGCGTTCACAGTTTTGGCATGGGGATACTCCCGGCATCACAAACGGCCCCCAGGCTGGGAAAATATCTGGGCAGCTTTCATTACTTTGGCCCTGCCGTGGGAATTTATACACTGCTGATCGAGGCCAGTTTCTTACCGCTGATACTGCTACTTAAAGACCGCCGTGCCTTGGCCTTTTTGGGAATCTCTTTTCATTTGGGAATATGGATGACAATGAACATTTCATTTTGGCATCTTTGGGTCTTCTATCCCGTTTTATTTTGGAGGACCGCACGTGCAGACGCTCACTAAACCGCCGAAATTGAGCAAGGGAGATTCTGTCGGTGTTTTTACCCCTTCATTCCCAGCGCACGTCGCCTTTCGTGAAAAATATGTGCATGGGTTGAAGGAGTTAGAGCGGCTTGGCTTTAAGGTCGTGGAAGGATCAGTTACACAGTCTCAGTGTAGCGAAGGTTACCGCACGGCACCTGCTGCTGAACGTGCCCGCGAGTTGATGGAACTTTTCGCCAACCCGCAAATCAAGGCCGTGATCTCGACCATTGGCGGAAACAACTCGGCGTCTCTCATTGATCATTTGGATTTTGACTTGATCGGGGCTAACGCGAAGATTTTCTGCGGCTACAGTGACCTGACAAGCTTACATATGGCTATCAACAAATATGCCGGCCTTTCTACGTTTTATGGACCGGCCGTCATGCCCAGCTTCGGCGAATTTCCACATATACCGGAGTATTCCCGGGATTCTTTCTTGCGTGCGGTAGGGGTTTTGCCGATGCTCAATGGGGCCTTGGAGATGCCCGTAGAATGGAGCAATCACATCCGAGACATCCCCACCGGTGCCTGGAAAAACGAAGCTCGGCAGCTACAAAAGCAACCGGGCTGGATCGTCACCCAACCTGGAGTGGCGGAAGGTCCGCTATTGATCGCGAACCTCAACACGCTTTTGAGTTTGGCCGGCACTGCGCACTTTCCCGATCTCAGCGGGAAGATCATTGTTCTGGAAGAGATGGAAGCGAGTATGAGCGCGCAAGAGCGCAGGTGGACTCAGCTCAGGCAGATGGGAGCACTGAGTGGAGTCAAAGCTTTGTTGGTCGGGAAACCCGAAGTGCTTAAGACGGAAGGTGCGCCGTTTAGCTACGCTGAACTGATCGAGGATGTGTTGCAGGGTTTGGATTTTCCGCGCGTGCATGGCTTCGACTGCGGGCACACGGTGCCCATGCTGACCCTGGCTCAAGGAACAAGGGCCCGGGTAGAGGCGAGCGCAGGGGCGCCCGCGAGAATCCAGATTCTTGAGCCCATGGTGCGAGGATAGTCTTGTATCAGCATCAAGATAGCGCATGAGACGCTTTGACCCCTACTCCTCCTTCTCGCATGATACTGATATATGATCGCGATACCGCCTTCACTCATAAGTGCTTGGGAAGTTTTTCTTCTCTTTTTGATTCCCATCGGCGGCGGTATTCCCGCTGGCGTGATTTTGGCGCAGAAACGCGCTATCGAATGGCCCGAAATGCTTTTGCTCTACTTTTTCTCCGACGTGGTGCTGGCCTTTTTATTTGAACCGATTATGTGGACCATTGCATGGATGGGGAAGCGCATCCCACAAATTGCGCGCATCCACGAAGCTATGAAACTAGCTATGAAGAACATGACTGCCCGCTATGGGGTTAAACCCAGCCCGCTCACTTTAATCCTAGTCTCATTTGGCGTCGATCCCATGACCGGGCGGGCCGCCGCGGTTTTCGCTGGTCATGGTTTTCTCATGGGTTGGACTTTCGCGATCATTGGCGATCTACTTTTCTTTTTGGTGATCATGATCTCGACCATTTGGCTAAACGGGATCCTCGGCGACGGCACTTGGACAATCGTCATCATCGTGGCCGGGATGATCCTTATTCCCTGGGCCTTTCGGCGCTTACGAGCGTGGCGCGATTCGGCTTAGACTCTACTTCTTAGCCCGCACTGCCGATCTTTCCTATGACGGCGGGCAAGAATTTACCCAATACGGTCCAGAGTTGTACGCTCTTCTCAAAGAGCGGGGGCTGTGGGGTTAGCCAAATCTGAGGCTGGCGAAAAGATATCCCAGCCGCGTAGCTTCGCGACATGCAGTCGCCACAAGTTGCTCCGACGAACGGTCTCCTCGTCCTGCAGCGGATGATTTTTTCGAATGAATTCTTTTACTGCTTTAAGCTCTCGAACAATGCGTGCCCGGGTCGCCTCGGCATTTTGCCCGGCGTAGGATTTGGTCTCGGTTACCAATTGAATCGTTCGGTCGATCGACTTCATGGCGGCGAGCGGGTCGGGAGTCAATGCAGGTGAAACATAGCCGGGAGTTGCGGCTATGAAGTTAAAGTCTGGAAGGATTCGCACTCCAGTTCGTAGCATCATACTCTCGATCCAAATCCAGAATTCGTCGATCGAAATTATATTGAAGGCTGTCGATACGTAATTAAAAATACAATAGCGATTGCCGTCGCAAATTTTAGGCAAATAGGTGATTAAATTTTCTTCCAATTTTGCAAACGAGAAGCCCCGCATCCACTCGTAAGTCCTTCCGTATCCATCAACGCTCACATTGATACCGCTCTTGAGATGCTCTACAAGCAGGCTGACTTTTTCATCATCAACCAATGTAAAGTTCGTTACGAGATGGAGATCGATCTTTTTTCCTAAATCACGAAGTTTTTCCAAAAAGTAGATGACCTTCATATCGATCAACGGCTCTCCGCCCTTAATCTCTACACTCAAGCCACTGGGTATCCAGGTTGCGAGCCGATCAATTTTATCGAGTGACATCGACCAGGGCTTGAATCTCTCACGCCAAGGGTGTTGGACGGCGAAATCGGCATCCGCTTTGTACCAAGAGGTGCTGAAGTCGCTCTTGCACATTACGCAGGTCAAATTACAAGCGTTACTAAACGCGATATCCAAGTGTTTAAGCTCAACGGTCTGGCAATTGAGCGAAGCGTTACCTTGAGCAAAATTATTAAAGCGTTCTTTTCGTCTAGCCGTCACGTCGGTGACCTTCTCACAATTTTGACAGCCAGGGAGATGCCATACTCCCGTCAACTCATCGGCACGCAAGCTCTTCCATTTTTCACCATTGGCCCAGTGTTCCTGAAGATCATGGATATCATTGATGTGCGCAAAGTGCCCGGTGTAGGCACAGCAGGGAGAGACCGTTCCCATCGGCGAGATCGCCATCGAGTAAAATGGAAATTGGCAGGGCTTGTGCATGGCCTGCATTGCATCAGAGGAGGAAACGCTTGTAAAGTGAATATGTCGGATCGAAATCCTACCTTGGCAGTGACCGCCCCGGGCCTCCCAAAATAGCGGGGTATTTTGCAACTCTCCAATGTGCAACTCAGAATACCTACTCGCTAAAGATCATGTCGTATGTCTGTGGGCAAACGGACTGAAGGCTTAATGCGCGTGCTTTTTCTCGCCCGAATAGGAAACGACGTAGCACGTCTATACGTTCACGCTCCGAGTGGCGCGCATACGACGGATGCCAGGAATCCGGGAGCGACATACTCTTCACTACCCGCAGATGCACGCTTGTCTGCGCCAAACTGTGGCGTAAATCCTGTGACAGCACCATAGGTGCCAAATACCATGGGTTGTACACCACACCATGAGTTAACGGAGTGGAGTATTTGCTGTGCCACCACTTGTCCACCTTGGATTCGTGCAACAAATTGAGTGCTGAGAGAGTCATGCGCCCAATCAATCTTGTGTTTCCGTGGGCACCCGCCCACTTGACCCAACGATCGACAGTGGAATCGACCACATCCCAACGCAATGGATAGCGCAGATACTCAAACATTTTATCGGTACCATCGACGGAAATTTGAATTTCGAGCTTCTTGGCTGTCAATAGATCCGCCAACACATCTTCAGAGGGCCAATAAGACCCATTGGTCGACAAAAACAAAGACATGCGCGCCAGGGCGCCCGCGTCCTTGAGCCGGCGAATCAACGACTTAAATCCGGGCTGTAAAAATGGTTCGCTTTGATCAAAGAGTGCGAATTCAATATCACGCACCTGCTCGATCGACCACTCTGGAGCGTGGCTTTGCGCCGGATAGAGCCAGCGCTCGAACGGGTTCCCAGGAATTTTGAGCAGCTCACTGGTTTCCCCATTCCATTTTTGGCTGCTGACACTGTCACAAGTCAAGCAGGCGGCATTGCAAACGTTGCCAAAGGCAACGTCGATCATTTTCACTGCGCCCGCAGGAGTGTCTGCGGGCCTAGCCCACGGCCAACGGTCACGCATATCGGTGCGAAAACTAGGCAAACCCTGATCCTCCGCATTCCAGCATTTGCGGCAAGCCTCGGGCTTTTCTCCATTAGTAAACTGACGCTGTAGGCTTTGAAACATGGGAGAGCGTAGGGCTTCCTTGGGATCGACTTGGTAAAAATCGCGGCTTGTGTCGCGATCCAAATATTTGCAGCATGGTGCTACGGAACCATCGGCGTAATAAGTCACAGCAGAAAATGGTAGAGCACACCAATGATCCGTCATGCACAATACCTAAGGTGCCAGTCCAACATCAAATCTCGCCCTTGAAGCGCGCCCGTACTAAATTGCGGATTCCAACGCGTTGAAATTTATCATCCACCCGGTAATTCTCCCACACCCCGCCCGGGCCGAGGGCAAGATGCATGCATGGCGTGGGTAGAAGTCCAAGCTCAGCGCAAACCTGTTTCTGAATCTCAGAATATTTGAGTGGAATAAAATCCGGTCCAAGCCTTTCCATCATATAAAGTCCAATCCGCGCCGCCGCTAAAACTGTGTGATCGTAAATATTTTGCTGGCGAATGGGATTTTGATCTTCGAGGTTACTAAACCGAATTCCGCTGCGGATGTCTCCCAATCCCAAACCTTTAGTCAGCGAAAAACTAACGGACTCGATTGCCGGATGGGTGACATCTAGTTCCAATCCTTCGCATGTGCCGAAGTAGGCGCAGTCGACGATGACCGGGACTTCAAGAGTGTGCGCTTCGTCCAAAATTTTATCCAAGCCCGCCGGCACCCGGCCGTCGGAGCAAAACGGGGCCGAGACAATTATAAAATCACCAGGCGCCAACGGCGAATCGCCTATGAATTCCCATTTCAACCCCACCCGGCGATGATAGGCGTATTCGCCGCGAAAAAAACGTAAGCGCCGGCCGGCATATTTATAGTAGGCCTCATCAAAAGTCTGCGTCGTTCCGTTGATCAGATCCATTTGCGTAAAGCGCTTTAATCCCTCAATCCGGTTCAAACGGCTCGATGCAATCCATTCGCGAAAAGTGTGCAAAAATTCAGGGCGGCAGCGAAGCGCGTTTGTGGTGGTCATCCATTCAGCCCAGGGAATATTTTTGAGCAGGAGCGTGAATTCGTAATCGTAAATCGCATTGGTATTTGGGCCGATGAGATTCGCGGACTCAGCTTCCACTCTGGTGAGCGAATGCCGCTCTATAGTTTGTTTTTCCATTTCGCCAAGATTATGGACCACTGAAGCACTGGGTCAATTGATATTGCAATGGGACTTATATGTCTGCTGCGCTATAAACCAGTGACCCTATGCTAACTTCACCCGTTCGAGTTTACTCGGAATTTCAACCGCTTGAGGAGATGATCGTCGGTCGCGCCTATCCGGCCGCCGCGTTCAATGACATAGAGGATCTGGAGCTACGCGGACTGCTTCAACGCGTAATGGAAGAAACGAGCGAGGACTGCGACCGGCTAAGTGAACTTTTGGCCTCATTGGGTGTCCGAGTTCGCCGCCCCAATCTGGTTTTGGAACTCTCGGATGGTGCGGGCAAGCTCAGCAAAATAGATGTGCAAAAGTGGCGCTTCACCTATCCCAATCCGCCGCTCTGGCCCCGTGATCTCTTTCTCACTTATGGAAACACGGTGCTCTCACTCTACAGCCGCTCGACGAGCCGCTGGTTCGAGAGTTGGTCGTTCCACGATATTTTCCGCGCCTATTTCTCAGAAGGCGCGAATTGGTTGAGCGCGCCGCCGCCAATTCTCGACGAGACTAAAAATTCCTATGGCGATTATGAAGGTCAGGCATTTTTATTTCACGCTGCGGCCATGGTGCGCTGTGGAAAAGACATTTTCCACACTCTCCCCGGAGCCAAGCACGCGAATGGACGCGGAACTCAATTGGGTTTGGATTGGATCCGCCGCCAGCTCGGTCCAGAAGTTCGCTTCAATAGCGTGCCCTTGGGCGGACACCTCGACGGCAAAATCGCGTTGATCCGTCCAGGTCTTATGGTCGGCTGGGCCCGCAAAGAGGATTTACCTGAAAAATTGCGCGGCTGGGACTACATTCCACTGCAGTCCAAAGGCGAGCTGCCACAGGACTTCATACAGATGAAGGGAAAGCGCTTTTACAAGCAGTTCGTTCAGCGTTGGCTGACGGAATGGGTCGGCAGCGTGGAGGAGACCTATTTTGACGTCAACATCATCAGCGTGCGAGAAAATCTCGTCATCACCAACGGACCGAGTCCACATTTGACCAACGAACTCAACAAGCGTGGAGTGGAAACCATCCCGTTCAATTTTCGCCATCGCTACTTCTGGGATGGCGGATTGCATTGTATCACGCTCGACGTATGCCGCCAGGGACCGTGCGAAGACTACTTCAGCTAGGCCCTGTGAGCTGGTGGCTCGGTTTATCAATCGGTAAAAGACGGTCTTGCGACTGCGAGATAATGGGATTCATTCCCGCTCCACACGTCCTTTGGCAGCGTAAAAGACTTTCTTCCGGCTTCTTCCAGCTTTCCACCAGTTCCTTGGCGAACCAGGGATGGTCGATGATTTCTTGCCAATTGAAATGCTTGAGCGAGTTGAAAACCTCACCGTATTTCTCGGTCACTCTGGCTTTTGTGTCGGCCCAAACATTGCCAGAAGTCATGAAGGTGTCACTGCTAACAAAACAACACGGATACACCTTCATGTGCGCATTGACATACATCCGGCCAAATCTGGTTTTGTACAAGCAGAGGATGCTGTTGGTCAGTGCGGTTTCGCCCATACGCCCTTTTTCAACCGCTTCATGAAACTTTTCGATTTGTCGGTTCTGATACTCAGGCTTCGTCGGCGGCTCGAGATAGTATTCGATTTCGCCCGCATTGTTCTGCACGCGGTATTTCAGCGGTCCATCGGGACTGTGGGCAAAGCGTGAGGTCTTACGAATGCGGAACTGCCTAAAGCCCATCTTCTTGGCGAGCAACTCGGCCTCTTCGACTTGGTGCTCGTTGTGTTTGAAAACTAGAAAATCCCAACGGGCACGGCCACCGGCCGCAATAAATGCCTCGGCATTTTCCATGATTTTAGCAAAATTGGTTTTGCGCCGGTAGAGGTGGTTGGTGTCGTCGAGGCCGTCGATGCTAAAAACTCCCAGATCGAAGTCGCGTGCTTGGCCGCGACCTTGCTCATACTTCATGACCCCGGCTAAATCCGCCCACCACGACGGGCTTCGAACACTACCGTTGGAATAAAACTCGAATGTGGCCTTAGGGAGCTTCGCGCGCGCAGTCGTCAAAATCTCTAGACATGCTTTTGCGGACGCAGGCTCCCCGTGTGTCCCACAAAAGAGAATGTTGCGAACGCCAGTAAAGCGCGCATCAAAGACTTTTTCGGCATCCTCCTTGGTCCACTCGTCGAGCACCAAGCTGTCCTTCTCGCGGCCGCCAAAAACGTTTCTCCCGCACATGGGACAGGCCGCGTTGCAGCGGTTGGTGATTTCAACGTGGAACTCCTGCAAAGTCGGAAAGTCTTGATATTTCAAAAATTTGCCTCCAAATTTGACCATCCTCACTCGCTCGGCTTTAAATCTAACGAACGCGAAAAAATAGCGCAAGGTTTTGATTGCCAGGTCCATTTTTAGATATGACTCTAATCGCGGATCAGGGGGGAAGAATGACTGAGAAAATCTTTATTAACGACTCGGAGTCTGTGACCTTCGACATTCCCGACGAGGGTGCGATCGGCTGCTTCATGTCTGGCGGCGCCGACAGCAGTTTGATGTGTTTTATATTGGCCGATTTGATCGTCAAGCACGGTTTGAAGACGCGAATCTACCCGATCACAGCTGAAATGTTGGCCCGCCCTTATAATCTACGTTGCGGCTACGACGTCGTAAACAAAGTCTCGCTACTTACGGGTTTTAAATTTGAGCTTCATTTGTGCTACATCCTACCCAATCACGTGCGCAACGTTTCGGACGAGGAGAAGGTGCTTATCCACAGTAGTTACACGCGGGCTTACGGCCGGTGCTTTGAGCTGCAGACGATTTACAACGGACTCACTGCCAATCCACCGGTAAGTGCGGTGCCCGATACCACTCTTGCGAAACGCCAGACTTGTCGTGATGACATCAATTGGCGGCGCGACCAACAGAAGATCAAAGGTCTGACCGTGCCTTTCATTCATGTCGACAAAAAGGGTATTGGCGCCCTGTATGAGAAATTCAATTTGCTCAAAACCTTGTTGCCGCTGACTCGCTCGTGCGAAGCGGAGCTCGCCGAGACTTCCTATTTTACCAAAGATTGCTTTGACGTTCGCCCCAAGGGCCAGGAATGCTGGTGGTGCCTCGAGCGGGCATACGGCTTTGACCAGTATGTGCGCTAGCGAACCGGGCATGAAGAGGGGCCGACGATGCTGAGACGGGACACTTTGAATCATGGGATCGACGATGTGAACGCCGACATCGAGGTCGCCTACACAACGTCGGATGGCCAGAGCACGCTTATCCCGTTCAGCAGCGAGTGGAAAAATATTTTCGTGCAGACTTCGGGCGGCCTCGACAGCGCGCTTTTACTTTACCTGACCGCCAAAACGTTTGCGGCGCAGAAATCCGACGTCAAGATCATCCCCTTCAGTCTCGAGATTCCGACGAAGGCCAAGAACTTGGCTTCGGCGCGGGCTGTGATTCAAAGGGTCCGCGTACTCACGGGCTACCAGAACCTGCAGTCCGGAGTGGAAGGGCACATTCCGATGGAGCTTTCGGAAAATCCCCACAAAGACGCATTCTTCAATAGCACTTTGAAGTCCCTATGGGACAAGTTCGACATTTCATTCGAGTTCAACGGCAATACCAAAAATCCTCCAAACGAGGCTCGACGGCACTTTCGCGACAACGACCACCGGCAACTCACGAGAGACAACCGGACGACGATTTACAACTCGCGCTACTCGGCCAGTCCGCATGCGATGATCGACAAAAAAGGCATCGTCGAACTCTACATTCAACAAGGGATTTTGAACGAACTCGCGCCCTTCACCCTGTCTTGCGATATCAATCTCAGTGAAGCTAAGGAGCGTGGTCTCGATATCCCGTGCCAAGAGTGCTGGTGGTGCCGCGAACGCGATTGGGGCTTCAAATCCAACGGCGCTACCGACCTTTCTCAGAGCATCAATTCAAAGGTTCTAGGGCAAACGGAGTGTAAACTGGTGCCGTAGTGCTCGTCCATCCGGTTGGTGTAGCGCCAAAATTTCGGCATGAGATGACTGAGGTCCTCAGCCATCATGTATTCAACGTAACTGTCGAGAATACTGTCGTAACGGAAGACTAGGTCCGTCTTCTCGGCGGCATCGAAATGCGGGGAATCCATGATTTGCTCGGCGGCTAGGGTCTTTTTTTCTGCAAACAGCTGCTTGATATAGGCCTTGCTTCGCTCAGGAAATACTTTTACCGACAGAAAGTTGGGATTGCTTAAAGGGTGCGGAGCGCAAATTGATTTGCCTCCGGGGATGCGATTGATCCTGTTGAAGTCCTGCGCAATGATCCAAGACATCATATCGGGCAGATGAAGCATGTTGTAAATTTGGATCGTCGCGGCCCACCAGACGCTAAGGTTTCCTTTGGCTTCGTCCAGCAGCTTGATTTTTTTCTGCACCTGCGACCATTTGCTGGGATGGCGGATGTATTCGTTGATCTCTCCAACCCCGTCCAAACTCATCCCGATTTCGACAAATTTAAATGCGCTCCAGATACCGAGAATGGTTTCATTGAGCGCGGTGATATTGCTGTTGTACTCGAGCGTAATATTCTGCGCGACGCCCATCTCGATGCATTTGGTCAGCAAATCAAAGTGCCGCTGAATCAATAGGGGTTCGCCGCCTGCAAAATAGAGCCTTTCCATTTTGGGCAGATAGCGATCTAGGCCACTCCAGAAGTCAGCGTTGTCATGCCAGTTGTAGGGATCCGACTTTATTTTAAATTCGCCGGCCTCGTCCTGAAAAATCTCAAACTCGTTTTCACCATCTCGAAAAGTGTTCGCTTTCCAGATCTTGGAGTAGGTATCGTACCACTGGTCGCTTTCGGTGGGTCCGCACATTCGGCAGCGCAAATTGCATTTATTGCCGAAGCGTAAGTCAAGATAACGCAGGGGAACGTCCTCTTCGGTAATGGACCCGTCAGGCGCCGTACTGCTGCGGGCCTGCTCTTCGGTAATGCTCGGTTCCCAGATGAAAATCTCCGAATGCCGGCGGCTGTACATCCCGGCCTTTTCTTCCCGATAACAACGCGCACAGCCTTCGGGCTGTTTGCCTTCGAGCATCACCTTGCGTACGTCTTTCAATATCGGCGCGTTCTTTCCGTCCGACATGGCGTGAGTCGCTAAGTTGAGAGACTCGCCGGCGGAGTTCTTGAGCAAACCCTTACCCGCGGAACCGTTGGCGTGACAGCAGTAGCGAACGTCACCTGTACTGCGCACGCCCAGGCTGATCCACGGCACCGGACACCATGCGTTATTAGCGCTCGTCTTGGCGCGCTCCAGGTTTTCACTGCCCACGGAAGCTCCTCTTCACACTGCACATGAATCCATGTTAATTCTACAAACTCAATGTTTATCAAATTACAGGATATTCAAGAAATTCAAATCGACCATACGACTCGCTGCAATCTCTTTTGCGCGCAGTGCGCGCGTAGCGATATCGGTTGGAGCACGGATCCCGCCTGTATGAATATCGACCTCAGCTTAGATGACTATCGAATTTTGCTTGAGCCGTTTGGGCAAAATAAAGTCGGCATTTTTCATTGTGGAAACTATGGCGACGCTTTGGCGAGCCCCACCTTTGATGAGACTTTCCAGTACACTTTGAGCAAGCAGCCGTACAGAATCACCGTCTCCACCAACGGCACACTGCGCTCGCCCGACTGGTGGAGGGCTTTCGCCCAAGCCGGCGGTGACCTTTTAAAAGTGACGTTCGCGATTGATGGCTTGGAGGACACCAATGCACTCTATCGTGAGGGCGCCAGCTGGAACCGCATCATGCAGAACGTAAGGGCGTTTGTTGGCGCGGGCGGCAAAGCGCGCTGGGATTTTATCGAGTTCGAACACAACTATCATCAAATTGCAGATGCGGAAAAATTGGCCAGAGAACTTGGTTTCGAGAAATTCAATGTCAAATACACGGCCCGCTTTGCAAGCGTCGGCTTGAAGGATCAAGCCAAAACCAAGGGCGGAACGCTCAAGGACAGTGCCGGCAACTTAAATCAAAAAGATTTGACGGAGATCAAATCCACCTATGGGTCGTTTGATGAATATGTGCAGAAGACCCCGATCTCGTGCAAGACTAAGGCAGAGCGCAAAGTATTCATCGACATGCACATGCGGCTCTGGCCGTGTTGCTGGTTCGGCGCGCCGCTCTACTTTAAAAAAGCCAACCGGCAAAAAGTCGATTTTGACTATCTAGTGCAAACCTATGGGCCTGACTTCAACAGCCTAAGAGCCCACGGCTGGGCGGTTCTCGAGCATGAATTCTTTCAAGCTCATTTGCAAAACTCATGGGACGGGCAGAATCCCAAACACAAACGAATTTACACGTGCGGGCGCACTTGCGGCGGCAAATTCGAATTCAGCAGCGGCTACGGGCAGAATTCAAACATCAAGGTGATCCACGCATGAGCCAAGAAGCCGTCGACGTGGTTTTTCTCACTCTGCCACGCCTCGAACTGCGCAGCCCGATTACGGCGCCCGCACTGCTCAAGGCCTGTGTCGAGAAAGCCGGCTTCCGCGCCTTTTGCATCGATCTCAACCTGGATCTGTGGCGCAGTTTAGACGCGAAAAAATACGGCCATGTATGGTTTGATACCGATCTGACCTTTCGCCATGAGCATCAGTTCACGCCCTTCTGGAACGACGTCATCCTGCCGCATGCGGAAAAATGGATCGCACAAATTGCCACGAAGAATCCGCGCTGGGTGGGCATTACGATCTTCAGCCAAAGAAGCAAATGGGTCGCCGTTCAACTCTGCAAACTGATCCGGCTGCGTCTGCCTTCGATCAAAATCGTAACCGGCGGCCCGTATTCCGAGCAGATCAGTCCGAATTTGTGGAAGGAAAAACTGGTCGACGCCTACGTGATCGGCGAAGGTGAGCAGGCGATCGTCGACGTTTTACAAGGGCAGTACGGCGCGCCTGGGGTAAATGGCACTCCGCCGGTGCAATATGCCGATTTGAATACCATCCCGATCCCCAACTACGATGACTTTACTTTTGCGGACTATCCAAAGACGTGGAGCGACCCACGTATCAAAGACCCCGCGAAAATGGGTACGGATTTCATTTATATCACCGGGTCCCGCGGCTGCGTGCGCAAGTGTGAGTTCTGCGACATCGGCAGCATTTGGCCCAAGTACCGGTACCGCTCGGGTGAAAACATCGCGCAAGAGGTGATGGAACAGAACCGGCGCTATGGCAGTAAACGTTTTTTATTCACCGATTCGCTATTGAACGGCTCAGTCAAGCAGCTAGAAGAGTTGTGCACCACGCTGATTCGCTACCGCGAGCAGGGCCTGATCTCGGAGGTGCTGTGGCAAGGCCAGTTCATCGCCCGTCCCGAAGGGCATATGCACGAGCGGGTCTACGAGCTCATGCGCAAAGCCGGCTGCTTCTTCGTCAGTATCGGTGTCGAAAGCGGTTCTGAAAAAGTGCGCAACGACATGCGTAAAATGTTCGACGACGAGGCCCTCGACTACACCTTCCGCGCCTGCGCCAAGTATGGGATTGAGATGGCGTGGCTGTTGCTCGTCGGCTACCCGACCGAGACCGAGGCGGACTTTCAGGAAACCTTGGCGTTGCTGGAAAAATACGACTGGATAAATAAAATTGGTCTAGTCCGCAGTATCGCGCTCGGCCCCACACTCGATATCGTGCCCGGCTCGCCTCTATTTAATAAACAAAAAGAGATGGGCATTTCCTGGGACAAGAATGGCAACTGGGTGATGGGCGAAAATGACCGGGTCGCGCGTATCCGGCGCTGGCTTCAGCTCAAGAGCAAGTGTCTAGAGCTTGGATACCCCGTTGTTGAAAAGGCCACCGAGCATTTGATCATGGAGTTGGAAAAATACGGCGAAAAACCTACGGTGCGTAAGATCTATGACCACTTCAATGAAAACCCTGGGGGCATGGACCGGCATGAGTAACTCACAAGACGTTTCCGAACTCATGGCCAACGAGTCCTTTTGCTCGATGGCTTGGACCCATCAATTTGTCGATCCCACCGGACGCGTGAAGCCCTGCTGCCGATTCGAAGAAGGATTTCGTCCGCCCGAGAATAGCTTAAGCAAGAGTTCGTTCAAGGAGCTTTTTGAAGGCCCGTGGATGACGGGTGTGCGCGCGAAAATGGTACGTGGAGAAAAAGTCGACGGCTGCAAACGCTGTTATGAGGAACAAAGTGCAGGCAAAAAGAGTTTGCGGCAACGCTACAACTCGAGTGGCCAGCTACCGGTCACTCAAAGCATCGATTTGAATAAGCCTGAAATCAAATGGCTCGAACTCGCGATTTCGAATCAGTGCAATCTCGCCTGCCGCATGTGCGATAGCCGCTACAGCTGGAAATGGTTTGACGAAGAACTGGCCATGAACGGATGGGCAAAAAGTCCTACGAAAGACTCCAAGATCGACATTCAGGAGGTCTTTCCATTCATCCCGACCTTGATGCATCTCAAGTTTACGGGCGGTGAGCCCCTGATCACCAAAGATCACTGGGCGCTGATTGAAAAGCTGATCAAAGAACGCGATTGCAGTGAAATTTTTCTGAATTACAGTACCAACTGCACCATCTCTCCCAAAGACGCTTGGGTGGCCATGTGGGACAAATTCAAATTTGTTGAATTCGCGCTCAGCTTTGACAGCGCCGACAAGAACGAGGCCGAGTACATCCGTTGGCCGGCGAAATTCGAGACCATCGAAGCGACAACCCGTGCCTTTTTCAAACTGACTGCCGATCCCAAGTACCGGCTGATTTTGCGCACGACGGTCAGTATCCTAAACGTTTGGAATTTGCCTGAAACTATTCTTTGGTGGCTGCAAAACCACCCGCCTCGTGGCACGGTCGTGGTCAATCCGACCCACCTCACGCACCCGGATTTTCTGTCCATTACTGTTCTGCCTGAGGCGGCTAAGCAACGGGTCAGCGCCAAATTCAGCACCTATATGAACGGCGATTACCCAGAACCCTTGAAGCGCAACTTGGATTACATCAACCGGCACATGCTGAGCCGGGACAACTCGACCAAGCTGGAGGAGCTTTCCTACTACTTGGCCAAGACGGACAGTTACCGGAAGCAGAAATTCACCGACCTATATCCGCATTTCAATGACCTATTTGAACGCAATCCAATGACCCAACCGGTGGAAATTTAGCGTGGAATTGTCGCCTACACCCGAAAATCAAGCGAGCGGCCAAGACATCTACGAACTCACAGGATGCCTAACGCAGGCCGATCTCGCCTGGTTAAACGCGGCGTTATCGGCATTACGGGCCGATCCCGAAGCCGTTCGCGGACGGGCCGAAACCAGCGGGCGGGCAAATAAAATTTATTTAATTAAAGAGCACACTGAGCTGCGCATGAAAATCGAAAGTTTTTTCGCGCAAGTTTTCCCCTTTGACCGCTCCGCCTATTCGTTTTATTCGGCGAACTTTTATGACTTGTACAACTCATATGCGCTTCACTGTGACAACTTGGGAGACGGGCGCGGCTATTATCAGGCCGTCATTCCTCTTGAAGTGCCACCCCAGCCGACCTACACGATCGTCTTCGACCAAACGGCCAGTGAAAATGTGGAATGGATTTCGCCCTTCTACAGAAAACCGGCCGGATACAAACCGTTCCACAACAAACCCATTTACGATGCTTCGTGGTTTGGCAATTGGCGGGACGAGTACCGCATTAGTGAAGAGGACGGCGCTAAATATTGGGGCCCGGCATGGGCCGAGACGTTTCGCGAAGCCTACAAAGGATTCAGCATCAAATGCGCCTATCGGTGGTCTGTAGGCGATGTGTTGATTTTCAACAGCCGGTTTGCCCATTGCGCCTCTGACCTCCGCCAGCTCGGCATCGAAAAGAAGACCGGCTTGCTCATTTGCTTGGAACGAAAGTCCCGCTGAATGGCGCAGCCGTTCTCACGAAAGCTCAGCCTGAGCGATCAAGAATTTTTGTGGCTGGCGGAGGAAGTCCGTGCGATCGCGGCCAACGACCGGGACTATCCTAAAAAAATCCGCTCCAAGAATTTTTACATGAAACTCTCGCCAGCTTTGAAAAAACGCGTTCACGAAATCGTTTGCTCCGAGCTCAAGCTGGGGGATCTCATTTGGAATTTTGAAGTTTTCTGGGCCTATGAAGCAGTCGGGATGCATAACGACCGTAACTACTTCAGTGATCTGAACGAACGTTGCGAGCGCGGCATTATTATTCCCATCGAATGGCGCGGCCTACCGCCAGCGACGAAATTTTACGACCTCTTCTTCGAAGAGAAGGTCAATTGGATCGGCGATGGTTTCGCGACGCTGGATAAAAGAAAAATCGAATTTGACCCGAGCCACTTGCATTCGCCCCAGCTGCTGAATTGGCAACGGCAGTCCATTATAGTCTTCGACAGCCGGCAGATCCATGCGGCGAGTGAGTTTGCACACGAACTCGGCGACTACAAGCTCAGCATCAACGGGCTTGGTTACACGAAAGCCATTGGCCATGTATGAGTCCCTCCAACCCAGACACTCGCCGCTGAATCTCTTCCTCCAGGAAAACGAGAGGGAATTCCAGATTCCTTATCGGCCCTGCACAAGCCCAGGTGAAGTCCTTAAGAAGAGCCTTCTCCCTTACCTTCCCTTGACCGGCCTTCCTGTGCCGCACGCAGAAATGTTGAACGAAGCTTTGCGGCTCGAGCAAATGGCCGTCGCTCATCGATCCTACGGCGAGGACAATTCAGGCTGGAAAAGCCTGGTGCTGCACGGACTCGGCTCCCAACGCACGCAAGGAGCCGAACACTACGGCCTGGATCCCGACGATTCTCGTATATATGATTGGACGGAAATCGCAGGTGACTGTCCGGTCACCGTTGAGTTTCTCAAGAGCTTGCGCTTTGATTATTTCCATCGCGTGCGCTTTATGTTTCTTGAGCCCAGAGGCTCCATAGCGCCTCATCAAGACACAGAGGACTATTACTTGGGCCCGATCAACCTCGCGCTCAATCAGCCCGATCACTGCCGCTTCGTCATGAAGAGCGTAGGAGTTGTCCCGTTCCAACCCGGACAAATGAATAAACTCGCTCTGTGTAATCAGCATGCCGTGATCAATGACAGCCCGATCACTCGCATTCACATGATCATTCACGGTTCACCGAACCCTGACTTTTGGCATCACGTGCATTGGCGATCCTACGAACATTTGATCCGTTCGCATTCACGCTTTTTTCCTCGCACGTAGAGTGCTCCAAATGCGCCGCAGCAGCGCGCTCCCGGTTGTTTTCTCCGATTGAGGGAGCTAGTCTTTTGGTCTGCATGTCGGATACATTTTGTCCCCTTCCATGGATGTTCCAAGCCGTACGTAACAACGGCGACTTTCGCATTTGCTGCCAAGCCAATGGATCTGCGGACCGTGGGATTCTTCGTCATGCAGATGGCTCGGTGGCCAACGCCGCCAGCGATGACCCGGTCGCCGCACGCAATCTCCCGCTGATGCGCGACGCCCGTCAGAAGATGCTCAAAGGCGAATGGCCCCAGAGTTGTGTGCGGTGCACGAAAGAGGAAGCCGCCGGCCTGCGGTCCCGCCGTACTTACGAAATTCAGTTCTGGGGAAAAACAGTCAATGCCGAAACGGTCTCAGCACTCACCCAGCCCGATGGATGGCTCAATACCGACGCCGTGCCGTTGCGGTCGATGGACATTCGCTTCGGCAACAAATGCAATTTGAAATGCCGCATGTGCGGCGCCACGGACTCGGACCTCTGGTACGCGGATCACGCGGCACTTTTCGGTCCGTCTTTCGAGGATACGCATGGACAAGTGAAACTCGAGCAAGATAAAACGGGCCGTTGGCGGGCAAGTTCGGCTGGATATGAGTGGTACGAGACCGCAGATCGGTTTTGGCGGCAGCTGGATGCGAGCCTTCCTAGTTTGGAACATATTCACATCGTCGGCGGTGAGCCGCTGCTACTACAGCGGCATTATG
>JAYWAE010000303.1:0-1573 GCA_043782715.1 Pseudobdellovibrionaceae bacterium
GCGGTTCCCAGCGTGGCGACCACATTGCCGATCCCGTGCTTCGCCAGCGCCAGCCAGTCCATGTAGCCTTCGACGACGATGGCTTCGTCTTCGCTGCGAATGAATTTTGCCGCATGATCGAGGCCGTAAAACACTTTGCCTTTGTGGAATACCGACGATTCGGGGCTGTTCAAATACTTCGGTTGCTGATCTTTGCTAAAGACGCGGCCGCCGAAACCGAGACAGTCGCCAGTGGGCGAAAAGATCGGAAACATCAGCCGGTGGCGGAAGAGGTCGTAGTGGCCCTCTTTGGGAGGAGGGCGGCGCTTCACCAGGCCGACGTGTTCGCTGGGGGTAACCGGCGCGCGCCGGCCAGCCAGATAGTCGGCGAGGGCCGACCATTCATCAGGCGCGTAACCGAGTTTGTATTGCTCGATTAGTTCCTCGTTCAAGCCACGCTCTTCGCAGTACTTGCGCACGCTGTGAGTGGGCGGAAGATTCTTGAGCTGCTGATGATAAAACTGCGCGGCGATGCCGTTGATTTTCAAATAAGTCGTTTTGGCCAGCGCGGCTTGCGATTGGCCTTCGGTCGGAGCCGGCATGGCGATCGACGCGCGCCTGGCGAGATACTCGATCGTCTCGGGAAAAGTCAGCCCCTGATAATTCTGCACGAAGCTGAAGACGTTGCCCGAAGCTTTGCAGCCGAAGCAGTAGTAAACTTGTTTATCTTCGGAAACCGAGAAGCTCGGCGATTTTTCATTGTGAAAAGGACAAAGGCCTTGGTGGTTGCCGCCAGTGCGCCTGAGTTGGACGTACTGCCCCACGATGTCGACCAAATTGGCCGACTCGCGGACACGATCAATAAAGTCCTGCGGGAACTTCACCTGAAACCAACCCCACCCGCCTTACGGCGGCCCATGGTGAACGCCCTCAGGCGCTCACTCCCTATCAAGTACCTTGTAACTTGGCTTTCACCAGGTCGCTGACCTGTTTGCCGTCGGCCTGTCCGCCGGATTTCGCCATGACTTCTTTCACCACTTGGCCCATTTGCTTCATGGTGGTGGCGCCGACGCTTGCGATGACATCGTTGACCAACTGAACAACGGCGTCAGGCGACATTTGCGCCGGCATGTAGGCTTCGAGAACGCCGAGCTCGAACTTCTCTTTGTCGGCCAAATCGGTGCGGCCGGCTTTGGTGAACTCTTCGATCGAGTCTTTGCGTTGCTTCGTGAGCTTCTTCACCACGCCGAGGATGTCTTGGTCTGAGATGGTGTTGGGACGCAGTTCGATCTCACGGTATTTGACCGCGGCCTGGAGCATGCGGATCGCGCTGAGGCGATCCGCTTCCTGGCTTTTCATTGCGGATTTCATGTCGTCGAGAATTTTTTCTCGTAAACCCATAGCATTTACCTCTAGTAAGGTTTGCGCGATTTCTTCAGCAGGCGTTTGCGGGCGGCCATCGATTTTTTCTTACGGCGCACGCTTGGCTTTTCATAATGCTCGCGTTTTTTAACCTCCGACAAGATGCCGGATTTTTCGCAAGCTTTTTTGAAGCGACGGAAAGCTTGTTCGAAAGCTTCGTTGTCGCGGATTC
>JAYWAE010000304.1:0-4236 GCA_043782715.1 Pseudobdellovibrionaceae bacterium
CCAATTTTTCTTGGCTGAAAACAGGGAAAAGCGAATGTCCAGTTTTGCGAGCTGGTTTTTTAGTGCTGCGATATGCGAGGGCGTAGGTTCGTGTGGAACCAAAACCAATTTCAACCGGCCCGCGCGCAAGTGCTCGGCTAAGGCCGGCAGTAAAACGGCTTCGTCTTCGGCCCAGGTTGAACCCGCGACAAATACTGGAGTTTCATCAGAGGGATGTAGCTCTGCGGCGATCGCTTTGGGATTTTGCAGCCGGTGCGCCACCTGGTCGTAGCGCGTGTCGCCTAAAACTTCGGCGTGCACATGGATCGCAGAGAGATGGTTGCGGTCACTCTCGGCCACGCAGTAGACGTGATCGATTCCACGCAGGATCCAGCCTGCGAACCAGCGTTTGAATCCGCTGGTAAACGCTTTTTGCGTGTAAGAAAACAATTGCGTGGGCACACCTCGGCGCCGAGCCTGCGCCATCATTTCGGGCCAGAGGTCCGTGCGGGCGATGAGCAGCAGCTGTGGATTCAAGCGTTTCAGAAAGCTTTGGCAGGGCCCCGGCAAGTCCACCGGAAGCGCGATGGCGCGCTCGACCCCGGGGAAGCTCGCCGCGGAGGCTGCGAAGGTCGGAGAAAAGTAGGTGACGACTACGGGCACGTGCGGACGTAAAGATTTGAATTCGCGAATCAGCGCTTTGGCGTATTCGAATTCACCCGAGGCCGCATGAATCCAAAGTGGCCGCACGTTCGTGGTGAGCGCCTCCCAAGGCTTGCGGCGTAGGGCGAACCCCTCGCGTATTTTGCGGTTGAATAAACTGGCGAAGGGCAAAAGAACAATCGCGAACGGCAGCACGAGAAAGCGGTAAAAGGCTAAGATAAATGCGTTCACTGATCGATTATCACGAAAATGGGAAGGTAGAGCACTTGCTGACGCGTCATTTCAGGCGTAAAACGTGCCATGTCTCATCCCGAAATCATGCGCCACGCGTCCGTCGACCTTTGCGCCACTGTCGACGGCCACTTTTCACCTCAAGATTGGGATCAAATCCTAAAGCGGGCCGAAACGCAGTGGCGCGAACGCTTGCGCCTTGGCGGCTGGGGCGAGCTAGAGGCATGGCAAGACGTCGTGCGCGAGTTTCACAGCCAGCGCTACTGGGGCTTTCGGCCCAACTATCGGCCACCGAAAGTGAAAAAGGAACGCAATCTGGGCATCACGATGCTGATGATGGTCTTCAACTCGATGTTGACGATTAAGCTCGCGGTACTTTGGTTTGGTCAGATTTATTCACGCAGTGATGAACCGTTTGATAAGTGGATATTCTTCGCGACGCTGGTCTTGGCGGTGGGTAACTACGGATATTTCCTCTGGCGTTACCGCGCCTATCAAGACTAGGGCGCGGCCGTTAAAGGCATTACGAAGACGCATTCGAGGCCGCGGGTTGAACGATTCTAGGTGTAGCGGTCTTAGCCGGTCTCGGCATTTTCATGGGCGCCATTTTCGAAGCTGGATCACAGGTGACGGCTAAAACGAAGTGAGTGACGTTGGGCGGAAGTTGCTCGCCATCGGCCGGGCCTTCTAAGTTTTCCGGAACAGACTGATCGCTCGAGACAGTGGGCGTAACCTTTATGAATCGTGCGAAATGGTTCTCTTCACAAGTGCTGCTGCCCAATTCATTCACCAAATCAATTTGATCCGCGGCCAGGAGCGGCCGGCCGGTTTTGTCGAGGCGGAATCTAAACTTCGGCATGCGCACGTAATACTGAGGCAGGGCGTTCACTTTTTGCGGAATCGGAGCACCTGCCGCTTGAAAGCCGAGGGCGAACATCACGGCGCATATGACGGCGGAAACGATTAATTTCATAAACGGCACTCCGGGTTGGTCCATACCGGGAGTACATTTCAACGAATGTGCCGAGGCAGATTCTGTATCAATCTGATACGGGTGAATTTGTCAGAATGAATAGGTTCCGGGTCACGGGGCCGATTGCGTTGGCGGGCAACCTGGTGGACCCAAGCCCGTAAAAGAAATGGGCACCTCGGAGCCCAAAATGTCATGGGCGGCTATATAACTGGTTCGAGGGCTAACACGCCGGAAAATGGCGGCGCAAATAAACTACTTACAGACCCCGGCATTGTCTTTACGGTAGTCCGCAATCAGCTTCTGCATGTGCAGATGCGATTTGATTGCGCTGCTGTCGATGCCCTTCGATTCGCGGCCCTCTTGGCTCGCCAGATAGGTTTTCACTTCCTGATCCGTGACAAGCGTTTGCGCCTTGGCCGCTTCGCTTTTAAGAAATTCGTCCAGCCGCAACCCCGCTTTTCCGGAAAGACCCGTTAGAGCGTCGACGTCGCTGGCCCCGCAGTCAGACTTTTTGGCGCGACTGGATTCCACTCCCGTAAGGTGGATCTCGTCGGCGTGCGCGGTATGGATCAGCAACGTGAAAACCAAAGCACTCATAGCAAATCCTCCAAGCCCAATTTCTACCATGGAGGGCTCCGTGGATCCACCTACTCGCTGCGCAGCGCCTCGACGACTTCGAGTTTTTGCGCACGCACCGCGGGTACGATCCCGCTTGCCAGACCGACAACTACGATACACGCCACGCTCAAACCAATCGCCGGCCAATTGAAAACCCAATCGAAATGAACTTTCGGGAAAAGTTTCGAGGCCAAATAGAGAAGTGAGTGGTAACCGGCAACGCCTATAACTACGCCTGCGCAGCCGGCAATCAGGCAAAGAATCAGCGACTCGATCAGTAGCTGCATGCGGATTTCTTGGTCGCGCGCGCCTAAGGCCTTGCGCAGGCCGATTTCTTTAAATCGCTCAGATACGGAAACCAACATCATATTGGTGATTCCGATGCCTCCGACCGCGAGGGAAATAAAGGCAACGCTCGCGAGTAGAATGGCAAAGAGGTTGAGAAATCGGCGCATCTGCGCCACTAGGATCTCGTCCGAGTCGACGTTGACTTGAGCCGAGCGGCCGTATTTCAAATTGAAGAATTGCTTGATCTTGGTGCTCAGGTCTTCTGCCGAAGCGCCGGAGGCCATCTGAATATCGAGTTCATTGGGCTTCGAGTTCCAGCGTGAGGCCATGAGGGCCAGAAAACTTTCGGGCATCACGATTTGTTGGTTGGGATTCGACCATTCGTTATTTGACGTTTGCGACATCAAGACGCCGGTGACCAGGCAGGAGTACTGTTTGCTGTCGTTGCCGTTGATTTGAATGATTTGGCCGAGCGGGGAGTGGCGGTCGAAAAGTTTTTGTGCGACTTCAGCGCCGATCACGCAGACGCGGCTATGGGCGCTCACATGGTAAGGCGTAAAAGCATGACCGGCTGCGATCACGCTGTTGGTGATAGGAAAATATTCGGGCGTGACGCCGATCATTTTGGCTTGGTCGAAGCTGCGGCCGCCGAATTCCACCGAGCGCACCCAATCGTGAATCACGGGCGAAATCAGTGCGATTTCGGGGAACAGATGGCGCATCGGTTTGACGTCGCTCTCTTGATTGACACCTTCGAACTTGGGGCCTTTGAGGTCTTTGGCTTTTACGTTCCAGCGCGGATAGGCGCGGATGACCAGTTTATTGACGCCGAGAGTTTCATAGGTCTCTAAAATTTTGCTGCGCGTGTAGGTTCCGAGCGTCAGCGTGGACAGAACGGCCGCGATGCCGATGGTCACGCCCAGCATCGTCAGTGCCGAGCGCACTTTGTTGCGCACCAAATTACGCCAGGCCGTGCGGCTGTGATTCAATACGGCGTCCCAGGTCAGGTGCACGTCGCCCGCGTCTCCGAGCGAGGCGGGCACGGGCCGTTCGCCGGCTTTCTCGGCGGCTTCGAGTACGCCGTCGTGAATCGAAACTACGCGCTGGCAGCGGCGCGCGACTTCTTGCGCGTGGGTGATAATGATCACGGTGCGGCCGTTGCGGTGGATTTCGCCGAGTAGATTTAAAACCTGATCTGCGCTTTTCGAATCCAGATTGCCAGTGGGCTCATCGGCTAAGATCAGCGCAGGGTCGTTCATGAGCGCGCGTGCGATGGCTACCCGCTGTTGTTGGCCACCGGAGAGTTGGTTCGGCAGGTGGTGAATGTGCTCTTCGAGGCCAACGCTCTCGATCAGCGACATAGCTTTGGCGCGGAGCTCTTCGGCTGAGCGCGTGTCGCTATGATTGTAGTGCGCGGAGAGCATGACGTTTTCTAAAATTCCGGCGCGCGCGAGCAGGTGGAATTGCTGAAAGACAAAACCGAT
>JAYWAE010000305.1:0-1568 GCA_043782715.1 Pseudobdellovibrionaceae bacterium
GCGGCCGGGATTGAGGCCAGCTCCTCATGCATCACGTGTTCGCTCAGCTGCGCAGCACGCACCGGCAAAAAAGTGCCCGCGCCGACGTGCAAGACGACCGGTGCGACATGCACTCCGGCTTCGCTCAGTTGATCGAGATGAGCCTGGCGAAAATGCAAACTCGCAGTAGGAGCGGCGACCGAGCCGCTCTCACGCGCCCAAGCGGTCTGATACCAGCGCTGGTCGGCGGCGCGGTTGTGGCGCTCGCCGCGGGCCTCTTGAATATAGGGCGGCAAAGCGACTTCGCCGTACTCCTGGAAGTAGGCCAAATCCAAGGGACGTGAGACTTCCACGGTTTGGGGTAAACCTTTTTGTACGAGTGTAAGCGCCACACTGCCGGGCAAAGTTAATTTGTCGCCGATTTTGAGGTCACGTGCGGGGAACAGGACTTCCCAACGGTTGGTCGCGGTGGCGCGCAGAAACAAAATCTCGACTTCTTCGATTGAAAACACACGTGCCGGGATGACTTTGCTCTCATTGATCACCAACACGTCGCCCGGTTGGAAACGGGCCAGGAGATCGGGCATCGTCATCTCTTCCGCTACTGCGCCCCGGACGAACGCCACACGGCTCGGGCGCGAAGGCTCGACGGCGATCAAATCGGCCGGAAATTGAAAATCTAAATCCTGGGTCTGCATTGGGCGGCGATCTTAACGACTCCGCGCGGCGATGTCCACCGGGGACATGTATGCCTCACCGGATTCGCCTCAATCGAGACCGACCTAGACCATCAGCTGCAATTGGATCCATGCCGGCCGTGGCGTGGAAGTTGCTCAATCGCGTAAGTAGATCCAACCAGGGGGACCACTTGAGAAACATATTCATAGCCTTTTCGATATTCGCCTTACCCAATGCCCATGCCGACACTTGCGTCGAACTCTACGCCAGCAATCAATCCATGTTGATCGCGGCCCTTCAATCCCAGGTGCTGCCGACTGAGCCCAAGCTCATCAGCTTGGATATCGACCGGCAGAGTAGCGTACGCGGTGTGATAATTGCCGGCTATGCCAACGCCAAAGGGCCGATGACCTTGACGGTGGCGCAAAAGTGCGACGGCTCCCTGACCGTAGCGAAAGGCGATCAAGGATTCGTGTGCACGAAGAAACTCAATTGCATGCCGCCGCTGACGCCACAGCTGAGTATGTACTGCACGGAAGAATTTTTAAGTTGGGCAGATACTCACTGCGGCCATCGCCCCGACGTCAGTTACTAGAGCTACCAAAGGGTGCAGCGATTCTTCGGCGCCATTTTGCTGCCAGGTTTGCAGTGGAAGGCTTGCGCAAACTCAGGTTGGTTGGCCAGCACTTGGTTCACGCGGAACTCCGACGGTGGATGAAAATCGGTGAGCAGCTGCTCGCGTAACTTTTCGTCGGTCATTTTCGCGCACCAGCCCTGGCCATAGCCGACGAAGAATTGCTGAATCTCGTCGAAGCCGTCCACTTTTGCGGCTGGTTTGCGAGTTTTCATGCGTTTTTTGAGTGCGATCAAACCCAGTTTTACGCCCGCCACATCGGCCAGATTTTCTCCCA
>JAYWAE010000306.1:0-4226 GCA_043782715.1 Pseudobdellovibrionaceae bacterium
TTCAATTTCCTTGTTTTCTTCACCGCGCAACACGGTGTAAGCGGCGGCTATGGCGCCTGTGCCACAAGCCAGCGTGAAGTCTTCGACCCCGCGCTCGAAGGTGACGCTGTCGACCCGGCGCGCTTCACTCGCTTCGGCAAGAACGAAAGTCACGTTCACGCCTTTATCGCGAAAACGGTATTCGTTTTTTACGCCGGCCGCAATCTTGCGCAGAGCTTCGCGCTCGCTGATATCTGCGACCCGCACCACAGCATGCGGAACGCCGGCGCGCACGAAGTCGAATGCCAATTTGAATTGCGTGCTCTGCGCCCATTGCGACTCGGCTACAGCCGGCAACTCGACTTCGATTTTCTCTGCTGAGAACACACGTGCGTTGACTACCCCGGCTTTGGTGAGAAAACGCAGTTCGGACTTTCCCGTGGTCTGTTGAACATAAAGACCAACGGCGCGCGCGGCATTGCCACACATTTCAGCGGAGCCGCCGTCGGAGTTGTAGAAGTCCCATTTGAAGTCGGCGCTGGGATCGGCTTCGAGAATCACAACTCCGTCGGCGCCGAGACTCTCATGCCGGTCACACCAGCGGCGCGTGAGTTCCGCGCGCGGGGTTTTCTGCCAGTCGCGGGTCCATTGTTGGCGGCGCTCGTCGCTGAGTAGATCGGCAAGCAGAAAATCATTGCCGGTCGCCGACACTTTGATGAGTGGAAATTCGCTGAGAGAAAGGGGCATAGTAAGGAGAGCTAACCCGAGAGTGCGCCATGCGCCAAGTCCTGTCGCGGCCCGGCCTATGTACGGGTTTCGACAGCGGCTAAAATATCGCCAGTAACGGAATCTCAGCACTTTTTAAAAACTAAGTAATTATAAATACTTATGAGACATCAGTTGGGGCACGGTCCTTGATATATTAGGAGGCAGGAGATTGACGGTGCGCCTATTTGCTCTTTTATCCATTTTAGCAAGTCTGACTGTCCAGGGCTTAGCCGCCCGGGCCGAAGACATCGTGCGTATCCACCACCCGTCGGGTGCTCACCAGTACGATGCCAATCTCACCGTAAACCACGGTCAAGACCGCGCGCGCGCCAATCGCCGCATCGACGAGATTTTGAAGATTGATTCCCACGGTAAAGGTGAAGACAGCGCCGTCAACCACAGTGGCTCGTCTCGGTAGTTTATTTCGTTAGAAAAATTTGATCAGTAGTGCGAAGCCCGTGAAGAAAAGCCCGAGCATTGTGGCCATCACCGCGCTTAGTTTGATGATTAGGCGGTATTCAAGCTGAATGAGCTTATTGTCGATTTCCAAACGGAAGTCTTTGAATTCTTGGCGCATCTCACCTTTGAAATCGGCGAATTCTTGGCGCATCTCACCTTTGAAATCAGCGAACTCTTGGCGCATTTCTTTTTGAAAATTGGTGAAACCGAGTTCGATGTCTTTTTTGAAATCCGTAAAGTCTTGGCGAAGATCTTTAAGGTCCTGTTGGTTGGCCAAACGGAAGTCGGTCATATCTTGCCGCGAGGCCGTTTTGAAATCGGTCATGTCCTGCTTGGTCGCCAAGTTCGTCTCCATCACTTCGGTCATGATCTGAACGTGAGCCTCGGCTTGCTCACGCGTCAGTCCGACCTGTTCCAGTTGTTTAGTATACTTGAGCGCGTTGAACATTTCCAGGCCTCCGGAATGGTTTTTTGAGCCTGATATTGCAAGACAATTGCCGGGTAGGGCGACATTCGTTTTGGCGGGGAAGCTATTTGATGTCCGTATTCCGCTCAACCCACCGTGTGGTCATCTAAACATTTTCCGAAGTCGAAGGCGCCGGGCAATTGCTTTTGCGCGTTCAACATCCGCTCAACCGGTAAACCCCGGATGTCATGCGCCTTGATGTTGAGCACGCCCTCGACTTTCTCCAGCGTGCCTTGAATATGCAAAAGCGGGTGGTCGAGCAGTACCATACGGAAGCGCTCGTAGATTTGCGGCAGCAAAACGATGTTGAAAGCGCCGGTCTCGTCTTCGAGAGTCAGAAAAGCAAAGCCTTTCGCCGTCGGCGGCCGCTGTTGCAGGCTGAGCAATCCCGCGACACGCACACGTGCGCCGTTACGCAAATCGCCGAGGCGGGCGGCGGTGGTGAAGATGAGCGAGTTGCGTGCGCGCTCCCACTGCGACCAGCGTTCGAGCGGCTCGCGCAGCAATCCGAGCGGATGGCGCACGAGCGAGAAACCTTGTGTACGGTACTCGCGCTCCATCGTGCGCCAGTCACCTTCTTCGGGCAGCAGGCCGTGGTCGTCGGCGCGTTCTTCGGCGCGCGCGTAAAACAAACTCTGCTGGTCAAGCGTGAGCGCTTGGATTTTCCACAGCGCTTGGCGCGGATCGAGGCCGAGGCAATCGAGTCCACCCGCCGCCGCCAGCTGCATCAGCGTGCCCTTCGGCAAGTGTGCGCGCTGCACGAGATCGGTCAAGTCGCGGAACGGTCCACCTTCAGCACGCGCGGCCAACAGCTGCGCCACATGTTTCTCTTTCAAGCCATACACCGCGCGAAAACCGGCGCGCACTTCGCCGTCCTCGAGAACGTAGTCATAATGCGAGCGCTGCACATCGAGCCCGCGGAACTTTACACCATGTCTTTGCGCATCCGCGATCAGCGCACGCGGGGAGTAAAACCCCATCGGCTGGGCGTTGAGCAGCGAGGCCACGAACACTTCCGGATGATGCCACTTGAGGTAACAGCTGGTGTAGGTGATCAAGGCGAAGCTCGCGGCATGGCTCTCGGGGAAGCCGTAGGCGGCGAAGCCGACGATGGTTTGATAAATCTGCTCGGCGTACTGGAGGTCAATGCCGTGATTGATCATGCCGTTGATCAAGCGCTGGCGCAGACCCGCCATCAGCTCGGCCTTTTTCCAACTCGAGGACATGATACGCCGGAGTTCATCGGCCTCGCCCGCCGTAAAGCCACCGACAGCCGATGCGATTTGCATGATCTGCTCTTGAAAGATCGGCACGCCACAGGTCTTTTCGAGAATGGGAATCAGATCTTTATGCGCGTAAGTGATCTTTTCTTTGCCGTGTCGGCGGCGAATGAAGGGATGGATCATGCCGCCTTGGATCGGCCCGGGCCGTACGATCGCGACTTCGATCACGAGGTCATAAAAAGTTTTGGGCTTGAGGCGCGGCAGCAGCGACATCTGCGCCCGCGATTCGATTTGAAAAGTACCGACGGTGTCGGCCTTTTGAATCATCGCATAGGTTTCCGGATCTTCGTGCGCAACTGTGTAGAGATCGAGATTGATTTTTTTATGCTCCCTCAACATCTCAAAGCATTTCTGCAGCGCCGTCAGCATGCCAAGACCGAGTACATCGATCTTGAGCATTTTCAGCACGTTCAGATCGTCTTTGTTCCACTGGATCACAAAGCGTTTATCCATGGTGGCTTTTTCCACCGGCACGCACTCGGTGATCGGGCGCTTGGCGATCAAAAAACCGCCGGGGTGAATGCCGAGGTGGCGCGGAAAACCTTTGATCGCTTCTACCAAGCGCAACAGCATTTCAAAGGTGCGTGGGTCGAGTCCCCATTCGCGGATTTTTTCCGGCGCTTCGCGCAGGCGCGCGATGCCTTCGCGCCCCATGTACTTGATCATTTCGTCGACGCTCTTGACCGGCACGCCGAAAACTTTGGCGGTCTCACGCATCGCCATGCGCCCGCGGTAGCAAATCACGTTGCACACCATGGCGGCGTGGTTCTCGCCATATTTTTCGTAAATGTACTGAATGACCTCTTCACGCCGGCCGCTCTCAAAATCGATGTCGATATCCGGCGGCTCGCCGCGCTCTTTGGAAATAAAGCGTTCGAACAGCAATTCCACTTTGGTGGGATCGACAGCGGTTAGGCCCAAGCAATAGCAGACGATGGAGTTGGCGGCCGAGCCACGGCCTTGGTGCAGGATTTTCTTGCGCACGGCGAACTGGCAAACGTCCCAGAGCGTGAGAAAATAATCCTCGTAGCGCAATTCACCGATCAAACTCAGCTCGTGTTCGATCATGAGGCGGATTTTGGGCGTCTCGCCACCCGGAAAGCGCCACTGCAGGCCCTGCTCCACTAGCTCGCGCAAATATTCGGACGCCTCTTTCTCCGGCGGGCGCGCGGCCTCGGGATATTCGTAATGCAATTCTTTGAGTGAAAAGTTCAAACGCCTCGCGATCTGCACGGTCTTGGCCAGAAGATCGGGGCGGTCGCGCCAGAGTT
>JAYWAE010000307.1:0-11163 GCA_043782715.1 Pseudobdellovibrionaceae bacterium
TTCGCAAATCCCGACCTATCTTATATCACGCCTCACACGCCAGCACGTGACCGTCGCTCTCAGTGGCGATGGCGGGGATGAAATCTTTGCTGGATACGGACGTTACCCGGCGGCGCTCGCAATGTGGAATCGTTTCAGCGGAATGCCGGGCCCCTTGCGCCGTCCAATCGCCGCATTACTTTCCGCGCCCTCTGCTGACCTGTGGACAAAATCTTTGTCGTGGCTTGCGCCATTCCTACCGGCCGCGCGCCGAGGCAGCGCCATCGGATTTAAAATTCACAAGTTTGCCGGCCTGCTCGGTGCCCGGCGAATGGAAGACCTCTATCGGCTGTGGATTTCGCAGTGGTCTGGGTCCGATTTTCCCCTCCTCGCACCAATGTCGATGCCCGATGTGTTTCGCGAGCCTGAAAATATGACCCTTGAACGCGAATCCATCCGCCGCATGATGTATATGGACTGCGCGCACTACCTGCCCGACGAGATTCTGGTAAAAGTCGATCGCGCGGCAATGGCCGTTAGTTTGGAAACACGCATTCCCCTCTTAGATCATCGGATAGTTGAGTTCTCGGCACGCTTGCCCCTGCACCTGCTCTTTCAATCGGGACGGGGCAAGTATATCACCCGCAAACTTCTCGAGCGCTACGTCCCGCGCGTACTGTTTGACCGGCCCAAGATGGGTTTCAATGCTCCTATTCAACACTGGTTGCGCGGGCCGCTGCGCGACTGGGCGGAAGCTCTGCTCAACGAGAATCGGTTGAAGCGCGAAGGGCTTTTCAATCCTCGTCCAATTCGCCGTAAATGGGATCAGCATCTCCGCGGATACGATTGTGCTTGGGAACTTTGGTCCGTTCTGATGTTCCAGTCTTGGCACGAGCGCCAACTGTCACGCTTGGTGCATTCTTAGCCGATCAATATTGAATGTCCTAGGCTGTTCTCTTGCCACGCTCCCCGAGCAAGAGTTCGGCGATCCGCCAATCGAATGGTACGTCGATATCGACTGAGCGGTCAGCGGGCATTACATAGGCAAATGTGGCATCTGAATAATAGCCTTCGCGACGCTTAATAAAATCAGTGCGCAATACGAAAATCGCACCGTTGGGCACGTACATGGTTTCTTCGTCCTGGCGGTTACCCGGCTTTTGCTTGCCCGTTTCATGTACCCGCAACACACCGTCTTTGTCGATGCGGCGAAACCAAGCGAGTGGATGAGGCGCTTCGCAAACCGAAATCACGGAGTCGGCGGAACGCTTCTCGAACTGTGTGATCGCCTCATCAATATCCAAGCTCAAGCGCAGCGGAGATGTGGGCTGCAAGACGCAGAAGTCAGCAAGTTTCTCACCCGCCGCCTGGAGCCGCGCCACCGCATCGAGATACGCATCAATTGCCAAAGAGCCGTCTTGGGCCAGTTCCGCCGGACGCATGAATGGAACCTCGGCTCCCGCAGCCATCGCGGCGGCGGCGATCTCTTCACTGTCGGTGGATACCACGACGCGATGGACTTTACGGGCAGCGCGCGCGGCTTCGATCGTATGCGCGATCAACGGCCGTCCGTGCATGAGATTTATATTTTTTCCGGGGATGCCTTTTGAACCACCACGTGCGGGGATGAGAGCGACCATCGCCTAGCCGATCTTTTTGAAATCCCGCCGTGCCTGATCCAGATCCCTGATCACGCCGATGTCCTTCCAATAGCCGTGCATGCTATAGGCGGATATCTTTTTACCGGCGTCGATCATCTGACTAAGTAACATCGGCATGTCGAGATAGTTGTCGTTTTGGATGAGCTGTAAACATTCTGGATTAAGAACGTAAACTCCAGCGTTAATAAAGAACACATGAAATGGCTTTTCCACGATGCGGGTGACGGTCGTGCCTTCGAATTCGACGACTCCGTACTGCACCTGCATTTGCTGCTGACTGACCGAAACCGTGGCCAATCCGCCCTCGCTCTTATGAAAACGCAGCAGCTTGGAAAAATCCAAGTCGGTGACGATGTCGCCGTTCATCACGACAAACGACTCCTTCATCTCCGGCAAAAGCGCGAGGGCCCCGGCCGTCCCTAGACGCTTGTGCTCGCGCACGTAGGAAATATTCACGTCCCATTTTTTTCCATCAGCAAAATGATTCTCGATCACTTCCGAACGGTAGTTGACTGCGAAGTAAAAATTCTTGAAGCCGAATCCCGCTAGGCGCTGAACCGTGTCTTCGAGAATCGGTTTATCCCCGATTTTGATCATGGGCTTCGGAACTTGGTCCGTGAGCGGCCGCAGCCGAGTACCCATGCCGCCGACCATCAACACCACGGGATTGGAGATATTGCGATAAAGAGTTTCTTCGATCAGAACGGCATCGATTAGAACACCGTTGGCATTGACGACCGGCAATTGGCGCAATTGCTTCTGCCGCATCAAATGGTGCATGGATTCGCGATCGTCGCAGGCGCTGCCGGCGGTGAATTTGGTGTTCATCACTTGGCTCACGGGCGCCTGTAGAATCACGCCCTTGAGCAGCCCGCGGCGAATGTCACCATCCGTAACTACTCCGAGAATGCGCATGTCTTTGTCGACGACAAATAATGCGCCATGACCTGTGTCGTTCAGCTTTTGCATGGCTGCGAATACGGTCAGATCTTTTTCGAGGCAAAGCGTCCTATAATCCATCAAAAGACTTCCATTTTGGCGGCTAGTGGCGCCGGGTCGATTCCAACCCACGGGATCCATGGGCACTATGATTTAGATTTTATCATAGTAGGAGCGAGCAACGGGTAAGTGGGTGTGGATGCTTTGGAGAATCTGGTCAAATGACCGGGCCTGTTTAGGAAACCAGCTTTAGAGTTTTCACAGGCGCTTCACGGCACGCGCCGGATGTCCGTAGCACAGGTGCCCGGCCGGCAAGTCCTCGACCACTAGAGATCCTGCGCCCAACACGCAGCCAGCCCCGATGCGAACGCCTTGCCGGACGACGCTGCCGGCGCCGACAAATGCGCCGTCTTCGACTGTCACTGATCCGCAGAGCACGGCACCCGTCGAAACATGGCAGTGGGCGCCAATGACACTCTCATGATCCACCACTGCGCCCGAGTTGACGATGCTGTTCGCACCGACCCGCACGCCCGTCTGCAGAAGCGTACCCATCTGCACCTGAGCACCCTCCGCGATTCCACTCACGTCCGCGACCTGAGCGCCGGGGTGAATGGTGGTCAAAAACTTGTATCCCGCACGTGAAAACGTCTCAAAGATCTGACGGCGTGTTTCGCCACCAAGGCCAACTGTCCCGATGCCGTTGACCAGCCAAACTTCTCCAGGTTTCCAGCGCGCAACGGCTTCATCGCCACCCAGTACTGCGATCCCATCGACGTCACGGCCCCAGCGCGAAGGATCTTTGTCGGTCAGGCCCAGAATCTCGATCTGCATCAGGCGCAGCACCGCCAGCAGCGTGCGCGCATGCCCGCCAGACCCCAGCACTAAAACTTTACGCTCATCACGCGCCATTCCCTAAAAGCCTAACTTGTCCAATGCCCCGCGCGCCAGTCGCGTGGCCTTCGGACTAGTTCGACGGTCCAGTATCTCGGCTTGGCCTTGAGGCGGGCGCCTCCCGATCCTAAAATGGGGAAAAGGGGAAATCCGTGATTCACTTGGCAGTTCCCAATTTGAATGGCAACGAGAGCCGCTATTTGCAAGAATGCGTCTCAACAAATTATGTTTCGTCCGTGGGCCCGTTCGTGACGCGTTTTGAAAAGCAGATCGCGGCCGCGGCTCAGTCAAAGTGCGCCGTCACCACCTCGAGTGGAACCACTGCTCTGCATATGGCACTGCTCGCGGCGGGTGTGCGTCCGAACGACTTGGTGATCGTCCCGAGCTTTACCTTTATCGCCTCGGCCAATTCGATTTCCCACTGCCAAGCTACACCGTGGCTAATGGATATTGAGGAACAGGGCTGGACCCTCGACCCCCAGCAGTTGCGCAGGGAACTCGAAGGCAAAGTCAGCGTCGTCGGCGGCGATGCGTATCACCGCCCCAGCGGGCGCCGCATTGGGGCGCTCATGCCGGTGCACGTGCTCGGCAATCCGGCCGATATGGACACGATCTGCCGGCTCGCCGCCGAGTTTTCGATACCCGTCGTCACCGACGGTGCGGCGGCACTCGGCGCAACCTACAGAGGCGGCGCCCTGCATGCCCCCGGCACTCTGACCACCTTCTCGTTCAACGGCAACAAAACCATCACCTGCGGCGGCGGCGGCGCGGTGGCTGGCGCTGATGAAAAACAAATTGAGTTTATCCGCCACATCTCCAGCACGGCCCGCAACGCCCCCGCCTATGATCATGATCAAGTCGGTTACAACTTTCGCATGACCAACATCCAAGCCGCCGTAGGCTGTGCGCAAATCGAACGGCTCGCGGCCTTCGTGCAGCGCAAGCGTGAAGTCGATCGTTTCTATCGTGACAATCTCAGCGGCCTGCCGCTTACGCCGTTTGCCCGCCCCTCATGGGGCGAAAGCGCCTGTTGGTTCTCCGGCGTGGTACTCGATCACGGCGATGCCGGTGAGTTGTGTGCGAAGCTCGCAGCCCGAGGCATTGAAGCGCGGCCATTTTGGAAACCCGTACATTTGCAAACGCCCTACGCCTCGGCCCCACGCGCCGCCCTCACCCGCACCGAGAGGCTGTGGAATCGCATAGTGACTTTGCCGTGTTCGACTTCAATCACCGATCAGGAATTACTTCGAGTCGGTGAGGCGGTACAAGCAAGCTGGCGCGAGCTCGCGGCATGAGGTTGAACAGCTACCTCTTTCACGTCGCGTTTGTCGGTATTTTCTTTCTTCCCTATATCGGCAACACCCAATTCCGCGTTGATCAAATCGTCGGCGCCCTGGCGCTGGTCGTTTTGGCAGTGACGGTTTCACGTGCACCGTTGAAAGGCGTGGGCCGTGACTTTGTTCAGCTTTGGTTGTGGAGCGTATTGATCTTGGCTTGGGCGATGCTCGTGACGTTCGCCAGTCCAGGCCCCTTACTCACAGGCTTAAAGCTCACCAATACATTTTCGTACTTTGCCGAAGGGACGGCCATCTTCCTGATTTTTCGCCGCAAGCTTACGGACGAAGCCGAAATTTTCTTCGACGTTCTGCTGGGTTTTTCCCTGATCGTGAACTTTATCGCCATCTACACGTGGTTTGACAACACGAGTGATTTCGCTAAGGCGGTCGTGGAATACTACGGCGGGGCAAAAAGTGCGGCTTACGGTGAATTTGGATCAATTGGTGGAGAGTCGCTAGCCGCGCAACGCATTTGCTCCCTCTTTCCCCACTCACAAGCGTTGGCCGTATTCAACCTGCTGATTTACAGCTTATCATTCGCGCGTATCTCGGGCTCTCCGTCCTATTGGCGCAAGGGCTTCTCTTTTTTCGCAATGTTAGCAGCGCTCACTGGCGGATTAATGACGGCATCGAAAACATTTTTCCTCGCGCTCGGATTGATTCTCGCTATGCAGTTCGGCATTGCGCTCTATCAGTTCATACGCCGAAGCCGACTCTCGCTGCCTGTGTTTGCCAGTGCCGGAGCTTTTGCCATCGGTGTCGCCTTTTTGTTTCAATACAGCCGATTCATTCAAGACCACGTACATCTTTTTACCCAAGGCGGAATCTTTACCATACTTGGACCCCGCTTCGGAGCCCAAGGCTATCTCGTCACCTCCGGAACGCTCAAAGCCATGGTTCAACCGGTCAACTTCTTCTTCGGCATGGGCCGCGTGGTCGACCAGTACTCGTGGTCCGACAATGGATTCATTCAGGTGCTCACGTTTGGCGGGATTTTTTTCTTTTTGTTTTTCTATCTTTATATCGGCAAACTTCTGCAGCTCTTTTGGCGTTACCACGACTCACACTACCAGCAAATGCTCCTGCTCTTTTACATCGCACTTGTATTCAGCAACATCGGCACGTTTATTTTCCTTTTCCCACGCACGGCGCTGCTCACGACAGTCGTGGTCGCGATCGTACTTTCACTCGGCATCAAGGCGAGAGAGGAGACCGCGGATGCCAGGCACACCTGAGTTGCAGTTCAGGGCTATGGGCTACGAAGCCCGCGACATCCGCGACTTGACGGCTTTTCTAAAACTAGTCTGGCCCGATGTCGGCCGCTTGAACCCCGAATATCTCAATTGGCTCTACGTCGAAAATCCCGCCGGTACGGCCATCGGCATGAATGCATGGAGTGGGGATAAACTAGTCGGACACTACGTGATAGTTCCGATTAGTGCCCAGTACAATGGGTCGCAAACGCGCGCGGCACTTTCACTCAATACCGCTGTCCATCCCGATTTCCGCGGCCAAGGACTATTCAAAAAGCTAGCGGAGCGCACCTACGACAGCGCCGCGCACCTCAAAGTCGATCACGTAGTCGGGGTTGCCAACGCCAACAGCACGCCCGGTTTCATACGCAGCTTGGGATTTCAGCTGGTAGCGCCATTGCCGGCGCGGATGTTCATGCGCTGCCCGCGCTCCGCCATAAGCTCACAGTTTAAGTGGAGCCGGTCTTGGAGCAAGCGCGAATTGCAATGGCGGCTCAAAAATCCCGCCTGCCGTTACAGCTTTCAAGAGCACTCCGGCACTCTCGAGGTCAATGCCCCAACTCAATACCCAGGTCTCAGTTGCGTTCTAAAACTGGAAAGTGACCCGGAGCGCATGGCCGTCATTCGCTCCAATCTCACAGTAAAACGCAACTTCAGGCCGCGCCTCTGGTTTGGCATGAACCGTGATTTGCACTTCGCACCCCTCACGTCCGTGAAAGTTCCCGGCCCGCTCCGCCCCGCCGCGCTCAATCTTATTTTCAAGTCCTTGCAAGAACCTGCGCAACTCGACGCCCGCGACGTGGAGTTTAACGCTCTCGATTTTGACGTAGTTTAACCCGCCTGCCGACCGGGCTGGGCAAGCAGTTCACGGCGCATTTGTGCGAAAGGAACGGCCGCGAAACCATTCGCCACCGCCTGCGCCACAATCCACTCAAAACGATCCATCATTCCGGCACGGCCGGTGAGCATACGCCGGCGTTTGAGCCAGCCCAACTGGAGCGGCAGCGGAACGGCAGCGCTCGAGACATCGATTGGATGGGTATAGAAACTATAGAAGTCCTCGCGTGCCAAATGATTTTGCAAAAGATGGGCGGCTACAGGCCACGGCGCCAAGCGCGTGCCTCCCCCGCCATTGATAAAGTAGGCTCGCAGCCCGGGCGCGCCGACTTGGAATTCGAAAAAATCATTTTGACGAAATACTTGTTTACGCATCTCAGAGAAACGCGACAAATCGAACTGGTTGGCGCGGCGGCCGCGCGCGGTGGCGCTCGAATCGTATAAAAATCCCAGCTCCATCACCCGATCCAAACGCGCGCGATCCATGCTGAACAACGGCGAGCGAAATCCCTCGAGAGGCGCGCTGAGATGATCCGCGTGCGTCCGCTGGCAAAGCTGCAACTCAGAGGTAAACTTGTCCATCTCGAGTTTTAACGACGGCACGTGCCCCCAACCGTGTGAGGCAATCTCGTGTCCACGGGCAATCAATCCGTTGAGCAGTTTGGCATTGGGCGCGACCAATTCGCCGAGCACAAAGAAAGTCCCGCGCGCGCCGTGCTTCTCCAAGCGATCCGCGAAACCGTTCAACACGCTGAGAATGGAAACACCACGGTCACAGAGGCTGCGATCCAAGTACCCGGTGTGGTACCAATCTTCGACATCCATGGTGAGAACGGCGTACTTTTTTTCCATTCTCCCTTTCAAAAGCTAAGCGCGGCCAGCATCTCATCGGCTTGGCGGCGGCGGCTGTATTTGTTCGCGGACGACAGGCTCGCCTTCGCGTACCGTTCAAACAACCCACGGTCGCGGCTCAACTCGTCCAATCGCCGCGCCAGCGCGCCAGCGTCACCGGCCGGAGCTACAAACCCGCTGCCCGTTTCGTCGACGATCTTCGTCGCTTCACCCGCCGGTGCGGCCATTGCGATGGGTTTGCCACAGGCCATGGCTTCAAATATTTTCGACGGAATCACGGTCGTGAGTATCGGACCGTCACGCAGCGAGACCAATGCCACATCACATATGCTCCAATAGCGCATCATTTGCGACTTCGGTTGCTGGTCGACAAATGTAACGTTGACGGCACCCAACTCCTCACGCAATTTTTTAAGCTTCACCAATTCCGAACCCGAACCGACGAATAGAATGTGCACACGCGACGATTCATCGAGTTCTTTGGCAGCGCGCAGAACCGACTCCAAACCATGCGCCAGTCCCAATGTTCCAATGTATCCGGCCACGAATTTGCCGGTGAGGTGCAGCGATTGAATCAACGCCTGATCCCGCTCAGAAGGCTTGAAGGCCTCCATGTCCACTCCATTGATCACGGTTTTAACTTTAGCCGGGGGCACCCCGCGGCGGATCAAGTCATCGCGAAAAGAATCCGTTAGAGTCACGACCCGGGCCGCTTGCCGGTAGAGATAGAGCTCGAGCTTTTCGAGCATGCGCAAAACCCAACCGGCCTCAATAACCCCGATCGCGCCCACGGCCGCGGGCCACAGGTCTGCAATTTCAAACACAAATGGCACGCGGAAATATTTGGCCAGCACACATCCGCTCACACCGGTAAAGAATTGCGGCGAAGTCGCTGCCACCACATCCGGACGCTGCTCAAAAAGCCCGAAGAAAATCGCGCTGAACATATACGAGAGAAAATCGAGCGTACGCAAGACCGCGCCTTCGTTGGCGGCGATAAAAGTCTTCACCCGCACCACCCGAATGCCCTCGATCACTTCCACTTTGCGCCAGTGGTTTTTGTACCCGGAATAGACGCGCCCTTGTGGCTTGTTCGGCGCCGACGTCAAAACGGAGACTTCATGTCCCTGCTGAATCCAATAGCGCGCGCGCTCGAAAACCCGGTAGGCGGCGGCGTTGGTTTCCGGCGGGTAGTTGTCGGTTAAGAAAAGAATTTTCATAGCTCAGAGGCGCCAGCAGCGAATCTTCAGCGCCCGGGCTTCTTCCGGATCGAATAGACATTTGACGTCGACCAACACGCCATCGGGGGTGAGAATCTCGCGGATCTGCGGCAGACGCATCTCACGGAACTCCTTGTGCGCGACCGCCACCACCACGGCTTGGAATTTTCCCCACGCTCCAGCCGGCGTCAACTTGACTTGATACTCGTGCCAAGTCTCGTCTGCATCGGCATGAGGATCATGCACGTGCACATCCACTCCAAAGGTCTGGAGCTCGCGAATGACATCAATCACTCGTGAATTGCGAATGTCGGGGCAGTCTTCTTTGAACGTCATGCCCAAGATCAAAACCTTCGCGCCACGCACCATATGACCGGCAAGAATCATTTCACGTACAGTATTTTGCGCCACGAATTTCCCCATGTCGTCGTTGATACGGCGGCCGGCGAGAATCACCTGGGGAATATAGCCTAACTGTTCGGCTTTGTGCGTGAGGTAGTAGGGATCTACGCCAATGCAATGGCCACCGACCAAACCGGGTTTGAATGGCAAAAAATTCCATTTCGTCCCGGCCGCGCGCAACACTTCGCCCGTGTCGATGCCCATGCGGTGGAATATCAGCGCCAGTTCGTTGATGAACGCGATGTTCAAATCGCGCTGTGAATTTTCGATCACCTTGGCCGCCTCGGCCACTTTGATTGAGCTGGCGCGATAAACTCCCGCCGTCACCACGCTCTCATACATCTTGGCAACACGGTCCGTGGCCTCGGCGTCAGAGCCCGATACGACTTTTCGGATTTTGGTGAACGTATGCTCTTTGTCACCCGGATTGATGCGTTCCGGACTGTAACCTACTTTAAAGTCGGTACCGAACTTCAAACCCGACTCGCGTTCCAACACCGGCACGCAGTCCTCTTCAGTCGCACCCGGATAAACGGTCGACTCGTAAACCACGATGTCGCCCTTTTTCAAGGCGCGGCCGACACTGACCGTAGCTTTGATCACGATCGACATGTCGGGCCGGTGCGCATTGTCCACAGGCGTGGGCACGGTCACGATATGGAAAGTAGCCCTCTTCAGATCCTCAACCGAACTAGTATATTTAATTTTGGTGGTGCCGAGGTCACGCGGCGAAACTTCAAGCGTGCGATCCTCGCCCTTACGCAATTCCGCTAAACGGGTTTCGTTGATATCAAAGCCGATGACTTCGCTCTTGCGCCCGAACTCAACCGCTACCGGCAATCCCACATAACCTAGACCAATTACGGAAACTGTTTCTTTCATATCTCAATATTCTTGCGGCAGCGGGCTTTTCTCTCAAGCGAAATGCCCCGGGCGCCTTCTAGCCCGGGCGAATTCTGGACTTTCAATTTATAGAGGGATCACGCAACCTCAAGAGCAAATGACACCTTCATTTTTTCATCTCACCCGTGTGTATCTAGCCCTTACTTCCGTCCTGCTATTGAGCTTCAATTCAAACGCACAAATGACCTCCACATTGGAAAACTTGAACAATACTGGGTCTGAATTCTTCGTCGGCCGCGACCTCGGCCGGCCCTTGGTTACAGTCAATCTTCTCAGCGGCGTCACCCGTCCAGGCGTCTACCACGTGCCGATGAAGACAACGCTTCCGCAACTCATCGCCTACGCCGGTGGCACGACCAGCAACGCGGACACGAGTTCTATCACCCTTCGCCGCACCGACTTGCAAAAGTACAAGGTTTTGAGATACGACCTCGACCACACGCTAACCCACGACGGAGAAATGCCGTCGATCGAAGACAAAGATTTAATTAGCATTCCACAACAAGCTTCCATGGACACGACTCTACGGTGGGTGGCTCTCATCGCCGGACTGGCCTCGATCTCGCTGTCTATCACGATGACCAATCAGATTCTGCATCATCCCTAACTCAGTTTTTTATTTTCGGGCCAACGAATTCACGTACCAGCCCAGAGCCTCGTCAAGTCCATCGGTAATCTGATAGAGAGCTTCATAGCCGAGAATTTCTTGCGCCGAACCGATGGCAGCCTGCGAATGGGCGATATCCCCCGCGCGCGGCGGCAGGTACGAAGCCTTCTGCTTAACGAAACCCGGCACCTTGGCGGCAAGGCGATCTTGTAAAAAGCCAAACAGTTGATTGAGGCTGGTCTTGTGATCGCAAGCGGTATTGAACACGCGGCCGCTCGC
>JAYWAE010000308.1:0-4213 GCA_043782715.1 Pseudobdellovibrionaceae bacterium
TGCCGGGCTTTGGTCAAAGTACGATGCGTGAGGATGAACTGTACGGACTGGACGAGCAGGTGCAGAGGCTCAGGGCGTTTCTGGCTGGTCTTGGAATCAATCAATCCTATTTAGTAGGCAATTCGATGGGCGGCAACCTAGCCCTTTGGTACGCACTCGAACATCCGGCTGAGGTGCGCGGCTTGGCGGTGATCGCGCCGGCCACCAGCCCGGACCTCATACCCATTCAAGCCAATCGCCTGCTGTGGGCGGCCAAGCCCGCGGCGCTGCTCAACAACCGCATGCTGATGGGCTGGGCGCACCGGCGCACGGTCTCCAACCCGCATCTCGTGGATGAGCTGCGGGTGGAAGAAACATTCAAGACCTACGGCCGAAATCACTCGGCCATTCGAACTTTTTTGCTGGCGACGGAAGCCATTCGCGACTCAAGGCTGGGTTCGCGGCTGAAAGAACTGAAAACCCCGCTGCTGATTTTGTGGGGAGCGCGCGACCGGCTCGTCCCAGCGCGCGTGATCAAAGCCTTGGAATCCGCTGTTGGCGCGCATGCGAGCCATCGCCATGAAACCGGCGGACATCATTTACAGGAAGACGAGCCCGCTTGGGTGGCCGAAAAAATTGACGCCTTCTTTGGCAAGTAGTGCGCTCAAATAAGGCCGCGGATACCGACTAGCCCGACTTAACTCCCGCTGTTTATGCGTTTTCCCGACGATCGTCGCTCGACGAGTGGCTTAGGACTCGATCAGACTTTCCTACAATCTTGCAGCATGAACGTCTGTTTTAGCCTCAAGTCCTGTCAAGAAACCACCCCCGGTCCCGAACAGTAGTGTGTAAGCAGGGACACACTCACAAGCATTCACTGGGTGTGGCACTCGCGGTTGAAAAGTAATAGTGAATGCCCAACTGACTACCGAGAGCGAAACGCAACTCATTAGTCGATTGCTAAAAGGAGGCTTTCAAGGACGACGACGTCTGTACAAGGAGAACTTAATGAGAGGTAAAGTTTAGGAAGTACCCTATTTAGTCACGGCCCGGATGGCCGCCCTCAGAATGAGGGGCAAGCAAACAAGGAGGTCAATCGAACTTAAAAATTTTTTCGGAGGATAATTACAATGGGAATGCGTGTATCAACAAATATGGCTGCGATCAACGCTCAGAGAAATCTGGGAACCAGCCAAATGAATATCCAAGATAGCTTAGCTAAGTTGTCTTCGGGTTCCAGAATCAACAAAGCCGCTGACGACGCCGCCGGTCTGGCAATCAGCGAAAACATGAAAGCCGCCATTCGTTCGACCCGTCAGGCAAATCGTAACGCCAACGACGGTATCTCGATGGTGCAAACCGCAGAGGGCGGTCTCAACGAAATCGGCAACATCATCGTCCGCATGCGGGAACTGGGCATCCAAGCCTCTTCCGACACTGTGGGCGACACCGAGCGCGGTTTCGTGAACAAAGAGATCATGCAGCTCAAGTCTGAAATGCAGCGTATCGCGAGCGTCACCACTTGGGGACACACCAAGTTACTGGATGGCTCAACGAAGCAATTCGACTTCCAAGTCGGCATATTCAACGCTGAGAAGGAAGATCGCATCTCCTTCGACTCCAGCCAAAACGTCGCCACGATCGACGCTCTGGGATTGGACGGCATTGATTACAGCCGCAAAGAAGGAGCTCAAACCGCTCTCGGCCTTTTGGACAAAGCCCAAGAGGGTGTTAACGGCATGCGCGCCAACCTGGGTGCTCTGCAGAACCGCCTGTTGTCGACTGTGAACAACCTTGGCGTCAATGAAGAGAACATGTCGGCCGCCAACAGCCGTATCCGTGACACCGACGTGGCCGCCGCCTCCGCTGAACTGACCCGCAACAACATCCTGTTGCAGGCAGGGACTTCGGCCCTGGCTCAAGCCAACACGTCGAACCAAGTCGCTATGAATCTGATTCGCTCGTAATTTGATTAAGTAGTTGAGGTCAGAATGTATCTAGGTCTCGACCGCGTGAAACCCGGCTCCTCTCAGCCGGGTTTCTTTTTTTGATGCCTCGCCCCAAGCGCCGATTTTTCCCCTCGACTAACAAATGAAAGCTGGCATAAATCCCTAGGCAGCATATCCATATGTGGCTAGGATCTTAAATCTAAGTTTTTCAATTTACGGGGAGTGATTGCTATGGCGAAGAAAAAGAAAGCGACGAAGAAGGCGGCTAAAAAAGCCACGAAAAAGACCACGGCCAAGAAAGCCGTAAAAGCCACTAAGAAAGCTGCGAAGGCCACCAAAAAAGCCGCGGCCAAAAAGGCCACTGCGAAAAAGGCCACTGCGAAAAAAACCACCGCCAAAAAAGCCGCGAGCAAAAAGACGGCTTCTGCCAAAACGGCCGCCGCTCCCAAGATCAACGGTAAGGGCAAAGCCCTCAAAGCGGGAATCATCGGCGCAGCTGCCGGTGCCGGCATCGCCACTGCCATGAACCCCTACGCCAAAGGTGCGACGGAAGACGAAGAGACGATGGATTTCGAATCGATGAGCGAAACCATCGAAACCGATGACGCCGCAGTCGCCGAAGACGATCCTCTCACTGAGACCGAGACTTTTGAAGATGACACTGAATTGGACGAGGAAGAGGCCGACGACGACGAAGGTTACTTCTAAACCAGACCATACCCATCTAGTTTTGGAACAAAGGCTCCGTCATGCGGAGCCTTTTTCATTGGCTTATACTTCGAGACCGAGCGACGCAAACACCAGCAAACAAATCACAATCGCTTCAAGTGCCATGGGACTTAGGTATTGGCCGACTTGTTTGCTACGGGCTTCGAGTGCACGGCGTATTTTTCGAACTCGCCGTACTCGTGCAGTTTGTTATAAAGCGTCTTGATCGTGATGCCGAGGGCGTTGGCGGCCTGGGTCTTGTTGCCGTCAAAGTAGTTCAACGCCTTCAGGATGTAACGCTTCTCCAGTTCATGGAGAGTCATCGTGGGATCATAATCGTCGATCACGACTTTGTGGTCGGGATTGCGGATGTGCTCGGGCAGGTCGCCCGGCATGATCACATGGCCTTCCGACAAGATCTGCAGGCGTTCGCAAACGTTTTGCAGTTCGCGGATATTACCCGGCCAGTCGTACTTCATCATGATCTTCATCGACTCTTCGTTCATCTGACGGCCACGGTTCAAGAAACCGTTTTGGTTGGTCGAGAGGAAGTGCTCGATCAAAGAGGGAATGTCCTCTTTGCGGCGACGAAGGGGCGGCGAATGCACCATGATGGTGTTGATGCGGTAAAAGAGATCTTCGCGGAAGTTGCCGCGCAAGACTTCTTTGTCGAGTTCTTTGTTGGTGGCGCTGATCAGGCGGATGTCCACGCGGATGGGGTCTTTACCACCGACGCGATAGATTTCGCCTTCTTGCAAGAAGCGCAGAAGTTTGGACTGAATGCCGGGAGTCAGTTCGCCGATTTCGTCGAGGAACAAAGTCCCGCCGTTGGCCACTTCGGCCAAGCCGGTTTTGCGTGAGTAAGCACCGGTGAAGGCGCCTTTTTCATGCCCGAAGAGTTCGGATTCGAGAAGAGTTTCGCGAAGCGCGCCGCAGTTGATGGCGACGAACGGCTTGTTCTTGCGATTCGAGCGTTCGTGGATCGCGTTGGCGATCAGCTCTTTACCAGTACCGGATTCACCGAGAACCAGCACAGTGGCATTGCTCGGAGCTACACGGTCCACCATGCGCATCAGCTGCCGCATGACTTCCGACTTGTAGACGATGCGTTTGTTTTCAGAGACAATCGTACCATTAATGGTACCGCCGACTATCCCTTGCGATGGCGTTGGGAGGCTCGTGTTCTCGCCATCAGAAAACTGAGACGACTTATCCATACCCGACATACGTACTACCCCTTTATTGTTGGTTTGCCTTCTCCACTGCCCCCCGGCTGGCGAATGCAAACTTTCAGCTACATGACACGGTGTTCTAACAAATGCTGAAAAAATATGCAAGACTTTTTTGCAGAGCAGCATGTAGGAAATCCAGTAACTTATGAGCTCACAATTGTCGGCACCGGAACGACATAATTTGGCCGATTTATCATGTAAGTACCTGAAATTCCTAATGCAGCAAAAGGCCTGCAGTGAACATACTTCCAAGTCCTATGCCAAAGATATTCAACAGTTTCTGTCACCACTGGGGGTGCGTAAGATTTCCCCGGCTCCTGTCGGCTTCGAGGCGACGTGGGACCC
>JAYWAE010000309.1:0-11152 GCA_043782715.1 Pseudobdellovibrionaceae bacterium
ATTTTGCAGGTAGGCGGCCAGCGTGTCGGTCGGGCCCACTTCTTTCGCGGTCAAAATAATGATGGCTTCTTTGGTTTTGCCGGAGAATTCATTTTCGCAAACCCACTCGGAGCCTTCGAGTTTGCAATTCCAGTTGGGCGGAAGTTCAAAGCTCAGGTACGCATTGCGAAAACGTTTCGCGTGCGCGGTGCCGCAGACCAACAAGATTAGAATCAGAAGGCTGCGAAAAGGCATTTTTACCCCGGATTATTGAGTAGTTCTCACATTATAAACGCCAGACATGGCAGCGTGGAAAGTGAAAGTTCTCAGAGTGGACTTTCGGGCTAGACGAGGGGCTAGGATGGCTTTGATTTATCTCATATTGAGACGGCCACCGGCGTTTTGAGCGCCAGCATATTCGGCAAATAATAAGCGCAAACGGCCGCGGCGAGCAGGGCGACGATCCAGCGCACTTTGCGGGCGTTGGCTAGCGGCAGTGAAAGCGCCATCACGCAGGGGAAGAAGTAATAGTAGTGTTGATGTTTATGCGGGATCACCGCCCAGGAGAAAAAGAACAAAGCGGGGAACAGCGCCGCCGCCCAAGCGCGCTCGCGTCCCATGCGCAGCGAGATCACGGCGGCTACGATCCCACCCCAGACACAAACCGGATTGGCGATTAGGCCCAGGACGCGAATCGCGGAGAATTCCCGCTCGACTGCGAGACTCTCGGGCTGCAATTGAAAGGGCCACAGGTACCAAACCAGCGGCTGCGCGGAAGCTGCAACCAACGGATCAGTTTGATCGGTCCACATCGCGCCCTGCAGGCCGATCCAGCGCGTTAAACCTTGATGCGCAAGGTAGGGGGCATAAGTCAGCATGTAAACAAGAATAGGTAAGATTAAAAGACAGGCGCAAGCCACAAGAGGAGGGCTGAAAATCGGCTTGGCTCTTCGCTTGTGAAGCGCAAGTCCAATCGTAACGACCGCACAGGGAATCCAAGCGACAAGCGCAAACCACTTACAGGCAATGGCCAAGCCAAACATGATGCCTGCCCCGGCTGACGGAACGGTTTGCCGGCTGCCAGTCCGCCCGAACCAGATGCGCGAGCAGCAAGCACAGGCTCCGATTAAAAATGCCACCTGGTAAACTTCCAACGTAGCCAAGCGTGCTTCTGTCCAAAGCATGATCGAAAGAAAAGAAAACGTAACTGTCCACCATGCGGTCTTGCGATCCTCAAAGAGCGCCAAGCTCCAGTAATACATTCCGATCAATATGCCCGCCCCCGCAAGCGCGCTAAAGAAACGCCATCCCAATGCCTCGTCGCCTAAAAGCGCAATACCCGCGGCGATGATCATCTTTGCCAGCGGCGGATGCTCGAGATTGCTGTCCGCGCCAGTCTCCAGCCACGCGCGCGCGGCTTTGACGTAGTGGATCTCTTCACCTGCGGGCTGATTGGGAAAATCCATGTTCAGGCAGAAGAGCGGCGTAGAGAGTAGGAGTAGCAGCGGTAGGTAGCGGTGCATGGATTCAAGCATCGGCCTGGCGGTTTTGGGACGCAAGTCGCGGAGTGCTCACGCTTGCATCCACCCAAGAAGCGCCGCGTCGTGGACGGAGCCGGTGCGATAACATTTCCTTATGCTTGAACCGCCATCCTCTGGTAAAACGACCCTCGTTCCCACCCTATAGGAGCGTTAGTGATGAACCTTCAGCAACTCACCACGTTTTGTACTGTGCTTTCCGAAGGCAGTATGACTGCCGCGGCCGAGAAACTGTTTCTTACCCAACCCGCGGTGAGCCAGCAGATTCGCAATTTGGAAGAAGAAATGGGTGTGGAACTTCTCGTGCGCGGAGTGCGCCAGGTGAAGGCGACGCTGCAGGGGCAAATTCTCTACGACTACGCCAAACGCATCCTCCACCTTACGCAGCAGGCGCAGGTCGCGATTCAGACCATGTCGCAAGAGGTCTCCGGCAGCCTAAGGGTCGGAACGCTAAACTCTATTGGTTTATATTTGGTTTCGCCGACGATCGGCATGTTCTTGAAGCACAATTCCAAATTGCACATCAAGCTGCTTTACGGCACGGGCGAGAAGATCATCAGCGACATGCGTAACAATTTGGTCGATGTCGTCATCTTGCCTGACCTTAAAACGGAATATGGCATCGAGTTCCCGGATTTTGAAAAGCGGTTCTTGTTCCGCGATGAAATGTGGCTGGTCGGCTCCGGCCGTGACACGAGTTTGCCGACGTCGGTGGAGATGAAGTTCTTCAACTCCAAACCGATCATTTCGTATTCCGACCGCTATCCCGGTTTTCGTACGACGTTTGACCGCAAAATGCAGGAACTGAAATTGGAAATTGACCCGGTCTTTGAAACGGACAACGTCGGCACGCTCAAACGCGTGATCGAAAGCGGGTTAGGCTGGGGATTCTTGCCGTCGCACGCCATCCGCAAGCAAGTGCGCGCGGGCCGCATGCTGCAGATTCAAGTCGACGATCTCAAATACATGACTAACGTGAATTTGTATTTCCGCCGCGACAATAAAAACGGCGAACTCTATGAGACGTTCTTCAAAGCCTTGCAGCAGCAGTCCATCGGCGGCTAGTGGACGTGTTTTTGGCTGCCCGTGCCGCAGAACCATTCGGCACCGTCTGGGGCTGTTTTCGCGTGGCCGTTCATTTCCCCGCTTAGGCCCGGACTGGCGACCTGAATACGGCCGTCTTCAATCTTGGCATCCTTCTTCGCAACCACTACGGTCCAGCCGCCCCCACAGGGCGAATCCAAAATCTGCAACATAACTTTTCCGCTGTCGGCTTTGAGCGACCACTCGTCGGTCATGACCAGGCCGACTGCGAGTGGCATGGCGATCACATCGGGCCAATCGGTGGGGAGATAAAAGCCGGTCGGCGAAAAGGTCGCAGGCATCGCCGTCTCTGGAATTTGCAAACGGACAAAATCGCCGCTGTCGAGTGCCTTCAGATCAGGGTCGAGAATTTGGCCGAGTTCGGCATTTTGCTTTTCACCGGCAGCTTTAAATTTGGCGATCAATTCGGCAGGTGCTTTGTCACTCTTAGGTTTCACTTTTTTCAAAAGAGCGGTCAGTGGAGTAGCGCCCCCGGCCATTGTCTTTTGCCATTTCATATCTTTATTGATGAAACGCAAAATTAGCGCTGCCAGGCCGCCGATTTCGTAGCCTTCATCATCGAGTGAAAACTGCTCGCTGTCGACCCGTCCCCCCATTTTTCCAATTACCATTTCACGGATGGCATTTTGTACAGTCGAGTCATCCGCTGCGCAACCCAGTGAGCCGATCGCGGCTGACATAAATTCGACATAGCGGGCAGTGCCCTCGAGCGCATCGGTGGTGGTCGTGGTTTCACCGGTGAACTCGTCGGTCCAACGCTTGTACCAGAATGCGGCCTTCTTCAAGCTGCCGGTGTTCTTGCCGCCGCTCAAAAAATATTCACGCATGCGTTCAAACAGCATGTGGCGAATCATGCGCGGTTCATCCATCACTGGATAAAGCGTGCCGCGTAAACCTTGCATCGGCTTCCAATTGGTTTGGCCCCAGACATGAAAGATTTCGTGCGTTGCGAGTCGCACCAGTCCCGAAGCGCTGCTGAAGTCGGCGTCGCCCGTGGGATTGACGGCCATCAATTCGCGTCCGCGAAACTCGATGGCGCCGAACATTCCGCCAAAGGCCGGCGCGGGTACGTCGGCGGAGGCAATGACCTCACGCGTGCCGTCTCCGAGCCAGAGCAGGCCCGCGGCACCGGGCTGTACCATGAGCACGCCTTGTTTTTTGAGATCGTAGCCCGGCCAGATGCGCTCGGAACACTGGGACATTGAAGATGTGAGTTGGACTGCTGCGGCTTCGAACACCGGCATTAGATCTTCGGCGTGGGCCGTGGTGAAAACTGGGGTCAACATCAGTAGCAATGTGAAAGTAGCTTTGATACGCATGCGCGGCATATGAGCAAACTAGCGGCCAACGCCGTGAGCGGGCTGGCGTCCCGCTCTAAAGAATCGCTGTATAGGGAATATCCAACCTTGAAGCGACGACACGGACGATCTCGGCGGCGGTTTCTTCCAACGCGCGATCGGTGACGTCAAAGACTGGCCAGCGGCGGTTTTGTTTAAACAGTGCACTGGCGTATTCGATTTCTTTTTGGATGTGGCCCATGTTGGCGTACTCGCCCCCGGGGTCCTGGCCGAATTTCTCCAGTCTTTTCTTGCGGATGCGAGTCAGCGACTCAGGCGCTATGGTGAGGCCGACGATGCGCCGCTGGTCGATTTTGAACAGCTGCTCGGGCAGGGGCGTACCCAAAACCAAAGGAATGTTGGCAACCTTCCAGCCTTTGTGGCTCAGGAATATAGAGAGCGGAGTTTTCGAAGTGCGGCTGATGCCCACCAAAACAATGTCGGCCTGATCAATGTGCGAAAGCGTTTTGCCATCGTCATGTTTTACTGTGAATTCAATGGCTTCGATGCGCTTGAAGTATTGCTCATCCACCGCGCGCAGCAGTCCGGCTTGGTGGCCCGATGAAGTATGACCCAAATACAAATCCAACGCGGAAAGCAGCGGGCCCATCAAATCGACAGCGGCCAATCCTTTTGCGGCTGCGGTCTCCACCACCTTTTTACTCATCTGCGGGCTGACCATCGTGAAAACGATGATGCCTTTACGCGCGTAAACATCTTCGATCAAAGCGTCGATTTGTTCTTCAGTGCGCACATTTTTACAGCGGACAATATTCATCTCGAGATCGCTGTATTGCACGAGTGCGGCCCGGATCATGGTCGATGCGGTTTCGCCGGTTCCATCCGAGAGAATAAATATCGTGGCTTGTCCTTCGGCGTTCATTAGTCTCCGCTCAGTAGAGAAAACATTTATTGATCAACTTCTGCGCCAGGCTCAGGTGATCCACGCTCCACGGTGCCCCTTGAGTCGTAATGAGCAAGTAGGCGGCAAGGGGCGTTGGACGCAGCAAATAGCCATCGGAGTCTGCGCTCGGCGCGAGGTAAGAAAGATTCATGGCGGTGAGGATTTTAACCGCCGGTGTCTTGTGCACCTGCATTGGCGTCATATCGGGTATGAGACCGTGCGCTTTGACCTGATCTTCGATCGCGAGGTGCAGAGTGTTGCCGCGCCAAAAAAGATCGGTGCCCCACCAGTGATTGGTACCGGTAGCCGGGCTCTTTTGCAGCAAAACTCCGCATTCGAAAAACGGGGTCAGTGCTTCGAGCACCTGGCTGGGGAGTTTAGGATCGGAGGGATCGCTTTCGACCAAACTGCGCACGCCGTCGAGAGTCAATGGTGCAAAACCTTCGGCGCGCTGGCGCAAGGCCTTGGCTTCGTCACCGATGAAACCTTCGAGGTAACCTTTTAACTTGTCTTGGATTGCGTCGGCCATATTGTTGCGTCCTCATCGGCTGTGAATTCAATGGTGAAGTCCTGGGATGAAAAACTGCGCCAAACTTCTTGCGCTTCGGTGACCGCGATGCCGTCAGGCAGGTACACGCGCAAGCGCCGGAGTTGCATTTTGCCCGCGATGTCGCGGACGCGGGTGAGCCAAGTCTTGAGTGACTTGCCGGGATCGAGAATCATACATCGGTCGGCAGGCAGACGGCCTTTTGCCGAAACTAAAAGTGGATTGGGCTCAGAGACGGGCGGCTCGGTCCACGCCAATCCGTTCTCTTCACTGACGCGCAAGATCTCCACGGACGGACGGCGCGTCTCATGCGCCAGGCCCTTGCACAACTGCCAGTTGAGATACCAATCGATTTTGGCGAACCAGGCGCTTCTTGCCGGCGGCGGCAGCACCCAGAGGTCAAAGGTGGAATCCGTCATCGAAAATCAGTGTTTCATGATTTGATCGAGGATGCCATTCACAAATGCGGCCGAGTCGACAGTGCCGTATTTCTTGGAGATCTCAATGGCTTCATTGATCACAACGGCGGCGGGGACAACCTCCGGGCCAAACTTCAGCTCGCAGGTGGCGACGCGCATGATGTTGAGATCGACCAGCGCCATGCGTTTGAGGGTCCAGTGGGCGCTGTTCTTTTGGATCACGGCATCGATTTCGCTGTGATTTTTCTCGATCGATTTGAGTAGCTCCAGCGCGTAGGTCCACACTTCCGCTGTCGCCTCAAAACTTTTACGAAAAGTCTCGAGTCCGGCTTCCACGCTCTGCTTGGTGGCAAACTCTTGCTGAAACAAGACTTGCAGAGCCAGTTCGCGGCTCAGGCGGCGGGTGCCAGTCATATTTGTGCCCCAGGGGGCGCGGCTTTGGCGGCGGCTTCGGCCTCTAGGCTGGCCATGAATTCATTTACGTCGCGAAACGTTTTGTACACGCTGGCGAAACGCACATAGGCGACGTCGTCGAGAGTTTTGAGTTCTTTGACTACGGCCTGGCCGATTTTATGCGCGGCCATTTCTTTTTCCGGGGTCACTTGCACCCAACGCGCAATCAAGTTCACTAGGTTTTCGATTTGCGCCACGCTGACTGGGCGCTTCTTGCACGCAATTTGAATTCCGCGCCGCAGTTTCTCTTTGGAAAATGGCTCGCGGCGGCCATCTTTTTTAACCACGTGCGGGTAGGCCGTAAAGAGCGTTTCCACAGTCGTAAAACGCAGCTTACAGCCCAGACATTCACGGCGGCGGCGAATTTCGTCGTCGCGATGCACGCGCGTTTCGAGAACGCGATGTTCAAGATGTCCGCATTGGGGGCATTTCATGGGGTTCAAGATCTATTCAATAAAAGAACAGTTGTCACGATGCAAAAGAGTGTTTTAGCTTAGCTATTCATGCTTTTAGGGGGATCTCCATGACTCTTAAACTGTCTCTCGCAACGGCCTCGATTCTATTCGCGCTCTCGCCGCTTTTAGCGTCCACCTGCGCGCAAGCTCAGGCCGTCGAAGTCCAAGATGGCGACACCGTACAAGCGCCCGTGCAAGCTGCCCCCCAGGGCACAGGCAAAGAACGGGCGGGTAAGTACTTTCAAAAGCGCGAAAGCGCTCCGCGCGCGCCGTCGGCGGGCGGAGCGACCCCGCGCTACTTAGCCGTTCACGTGGGGCGCATGTTTGCCGATTCCGCGTACAACTGGGGCGGCGGCGATAAGTCACAAAAGGACGTCGGTGGATTCAATGCCGGCGTGACTTACCGGGTGGGCGAATGGGTCAACTCGATGGATCTCAATATTCGCATGGAGTACACGTCCTACAGCATCGCGGACAACAGCCACGGCGATAAGAACTCGGCTCGTAAACTCTCATTCGGTACGCTGGTGACTTTCCCCGATGCCAACAGCCGCTTTCCACTCTACTTCGGCGCAGGCTTGGGCTTGGGTGTTTTCATCAAGCAACTCAGCGGCGAATCGCCGTTGGCGCTCGACTACTCGCTGGTCGGCGGCGCGCGCTTTCTCGACGTGTTTGAAAACGTGGGATTCATGATCGAAGCCGGTTTGAAAAACCACGTTATGCTCGACTTCAACGGCCAATACAATGGCGTGTTCGTCAACGTCGGCTCCGTCTTCGCCTTCTGATGCGTATTTTATATCGTCCGCTTTGGGAGGGCGTGCAGAGCGCCCTCGCCGATATTTTCGCGGGTGGTTTCCACGCCGACAAAGTCATTCAACGCCAGCTCAAAGCCAATCGTAAGTGGGGCAGTCATGACCGCAGGCTTTTCGCCGAGACGGTTTATGATCTCGTGCGCTGGTGGCGGCGCCTATTGGTGGCGAGCGAAGTGCCTTGGCCGCCCGAGGACCGTTGGGAAAGCGGAGACAAAGCCATTTTGGCGCGCGTGGTAGAGGCTTGGTGCCTGATCCAGGACGTCGAGATCGACCGTTCGGTCGTTCGTGTGGGTTTAAAAAAAGAGGCTGTAGTGGCGCGCTGGGAAAATCGGGCGCTGACGCGTGCGGAGCGCGAAGCACTGCCAGATTGGCTCGACCGCTGGGGCTTTGAGCAGCTGGGTGCCAAGTGGGATGAAGTTTTGCCCGTCCTCAATACTCAAGCGCCGGTGTATTTGCGCGCCAACAGGTTGCGTACGACACCGGCCAAGCTGCTTGAAATTTTAAAACGCGAACAGATCGACGCCGAGTTGGCCGGCGAATACGGCATACGTTTGAAAAAGCGCGCCAATGTGTTTCTGCTCGAAGCCTTTAAACAAGGTCTGTTTGAGGTTCAGGATCTGAGCTCGCAGCGTGTCGCGGCTGAATTGCAGGTTGAGCCGGGGATGCGCGTGATCGACGCGTGTGCGGGAGCCGGCGGCAAGACTCTGCACTTGGCTTCGCTGATGCAAGGCAAAGGTAAAATCATCGCACTCGATGTCGTCGAGGCGAAGCTCGAGCAACTACGCGAGCGCGCGTCGCGTAACGGTGCGGGAACGATTGAAGCGCGCTTGATTGATTCCACTAAGGTGATCAAACGCTTAGCCGGCAGCGCGGATCGCGTGCTGCTCGATGCCCCCTGCTCGGGTCTGGGAGTCTTGCGCCGCAATCCCGATATGAAATGGAAGAAGAGTGAGCGCGAAATGCGCGAGCTTGAAACCATTCAGGCCGAGATTCTCGCGGGCTATGCCCAGATGTGTAAAGCCGGAGGGCTAATGGTTTATGCGACTTGCTCCATTCTACCGGCGGAGAACGAGCGTCAGGTGAAACGGTTCTTGTCTCAAAATGAAGCGCGCTGGACATTGGAAAACGAAATTACGCTCTGGCCGGAGAAAGACGGCGGCGACGGCTTTTATGTCGCCCGCCTGCGCCGGGCTTGAGGTAAACTGGCTGTGAATGGTTATGCGGCGGCACGTCCTCACTCTAGCAAGCCTTCTCTTGTGCACACTCGTGCTCTTTCATTTTCAAAATTGCGCTCCCAGTGGAAATTCGCCCGTCTCCGATAACTCGGGCGGTGGTGTGCGCATCGTCGATGATCTCGGCAAAGCCCAATTGCAATTTGTCAGCCCTGATATTGGCGTGCAAGGCGAAGCGGCGGCCACCGAAATTATGGGGCTGTGCAATCGCGATCACAATGGAGCGCGGCTGCGCTGGGCAGTTTGGGCCGGCGAAGGGAGCCAGGTTCCGGTGATGACAGGCGAGAGCTACTGTCACAACGGACAATTCGCTTTCGAGGTCGCCGAAATGGCGCAAATGGTTTGTGGCGTGAAACACGCAATCGTGGCCGCCGGTGACTGGGGCGGTTCGACGATGGCAACTATCACGCATCTTTGCCCGCCCCTTGCCAGCCACGCACTCGAGGTGCCCCAAGGCAGCCCATACGGCACATCTTGCGCGCTCGAATACAATCCGGGCAGCCAATCCCAATCCATATGTGCGCAAGTTTGCTACCGCGATGGCAAGGTGGTCTCGTCACATGCCGAAGAAGAAAGCAGTTGCACGGCCCTCGCCTCGGGAATTGTGGGGCTTTAGTCCAGCGGCCAGCCCAGCCCCAGGCCTCGTCTTGTTGACGGGATCCGTAGCTCCTTCGAAGATAATATTGTGAGTTCTCTAGAAAACGCGCTCAATTACATCACTCATCATGTTGAATCCATTATTCAGTGGCTGTTCCTGGCCACTTTGTTGCTCGGGAGCTATCCGATTTACCGCTGGGTTTTTGGTAAGCGCGGGGAAGACGGACCGGTAACGGCGGCATCCGCCGCGAGCGTCACGCTTGCCGACGGCGGCGACATCCAAGTGTTCTTGAAGAAAATTTTAGATCAGACGACGAAGCTGGAAACCATGCCGATGGCGGCGATGACGCCTTCGGCTGCGGGCGAGATCGAGGCGCAGATTCAAGTGATGAAAAAGGAATTGGCGGCGCGTGACGAGGAGCTCGGCAAGCTAAAGTCCGGCGGCGACAAAAAACCAAGCGCCGATGCCGATGGACTCACGACCCGCATCAAGGAACTCGAGTCGAAGCTCGCCGAGTATGAAATCCTCGAAGACGACATTGCCGATCTCTCTCTTTACAAGGAAGAGAATCAGCGTTTGAAGGCCGAGTTGGACAAGTCCAAAGCCGCAGGTGTTGGCACGGCTTCAGCCGTGCCTCCGTTGACTAGTCCGGCCAAGGATGAAGACATCGTAGCCGAATTCGCGAATGCCGTCGGACAAAAAGCAGCGGCTGAATCGAAGCCCAAGTCGATGGAAATCAAAGAGACCGGCGATCCCATGGCCGATTTTGAATCCGCCGTCGCGCTCGAAAAGAAAATGACTGGTGGTGAACCGGGCATGCCTGCTCCCCTACCGGAAGCGGCGCCGTTTTTAACCCCACCTAAGCCACCGCCCCCCGCTGAGCGGGCTGATCCGGCCGCGCCGGCCAAAGAGGGCGATGATCTGTTCGCCGAATTCGCTGCACCTCCCGCAGGTGCAGATGAGGGCGGTTCGCTCGACACCGACAAGATGATGGCCGAAATGGCCGCGCTTGTGGATCGGAGCGACGGAGCCGCCGCCGGCAGCGGGCTTGAAGAAACTAGCGACATCGAGAAAATGGCCCTCGAGGCGACCGGCCTCACCAAATCATGATTCCCGTTTTATTTACGCTGCTGCTCAACCAGCCGATCGATGTGCGGGTAAAGCAATTTCACAAAGTCGAAGGCGGTGAGGCCTTCCTCAAGCAAACCGCGTTCGATGCGAAGGCCGGGATGCAGGCGCGCTGGCGGTCGTTGACGACGCTCGGTCGCATCGACAGCACACGCTTTCAGCCCGAAATCGAACGCGCGTTGCAGAGCAAGGACTGGTATATGCGAAACGCCGCGCTCATCGCGCTGCAGTCGTGCAAGCGCGAAGAAGCGGTGAAGTGGTCCATGAAATTGGTGACGGATCCCGCATTGGTGGTGCGCACGCAGGCCGTGCGCAACTTAGTGCGCCTCGACGCGCACGAAGCCGAACCACTGCTCTGGCGCGAGATATTTTCCCCGCGCAATTTCAAAGGGCAAGAAAGTCTTTGGGTGCGTGGCCATATGGCCGAGGCGCTGTCACGGTTCGGAACTCCCGGCCGCGCGAAATACTTTGAAAAACTACTACGTGAGCCGGATGAACGCCTGCACAAATGGGCAGTCGCAGGACTCGAAATGTCGACCGGATTTAAAATGACCACCAAAGAAGAACCAGTCGAAATCCGCCGACAAAAATGGCTAGCTCGTCTAGGCGGCGAGGGGATTTAAAAGGTGCCTGGTAACCAACCTAG
>JAYWAE010000310.1:0-1558 GCA_043782715.1 Pseudobdellovibrionaceae bacterium
CGCCCGCGAGACGGTACAGCGTGGGATGATCACCCAAGCGTGTGAGCAAAAAACAAAAGGCGAATATAGCAAGCGAAGCGCCGATGTCGACCGTCGCCAAGCTGGCGTGGGCGAGTACGGTCGTGGACAATAAAAATCCGCTGGCCGCGACTGCCGCCATCACTTCGCTCGTGAGCCGGCGCGCCCACGCGAAAACTAGAAAGCCCGTGGACGCCGAGAGTAAGAGATTCATCAAGCGCGCCCAGAAAAATGCCTGCAGGTACACCGGCTCGTTGGCGCGTTCAAACTCTGAGCCGTATTGCCAAGGCCCCCAGCCGAAAGCGGGAACGTTCACCTCGGGGATGTGCAACGATCCCGCGAGCCCCGCGATCAACGGCAAAGTCAGGTAAAGTTTCACGGCCGGAGGATTTTTCGAATACAGCGGCCAAGCGGCGTGTGACCAGTACGCGAGCCCAGCCGGGACGTGAGCGAATTCATCCGCGGTCGGCGTCGAGAGCGAGGCCGACCAGGCGCCTAGTCCCAAGTGCAAAGCCAGCATCAGCGTGAGCCACGCCCTGGTCACCCAATCACTCTCATGACATTTGGATGCACCTTGCGCAGACGCGTGGGACATTGATGTCCATGATCCACCAAAATGATATCGATGCCCAAAGCCTCGGCGACCTCGTGATCATGATCGGTATCGCCAATCATCAGCGTGCGCTCAGTAGCGACGCCGATTTTAGCCATCAGCTCGCGGCCACGATCGACTTTGGATCCTGCAAGCTTGTCCGCGATTCCCGCAATGTGGTCGAAGCGATATTCAATGCCGAAGCGGCGCACCTGTGAAAGCAGAAGCTCCTGTTCCGACGCAGAGAGAATCGACTGGCGCTTGCCGAATTTTTTAACGTATGCCAGCGTCTCGCGCACGCCAGGCCACAGATCGCAAGTGCCGAGGCCGGCGTGAAAATAACTATTGAAACGATCGCAGAGCTCCCGGAATGCGGCGGGGTCGGTGGAGAACCCCAATTTGCGGTAGTAGTCGATCACCGGGAAACCAAAGTCCTGCTTGTAGCGTTCCAGCGTAATGGCGGGCAGGCCTTCTTCAGCAAGCAACAGATTGACGGTGACTACGGCGTGCTCAATGTCGTTGAGCAAGGTGCCGTTCCAATCCCAAATGATGTGGTCTTTCGCCGAGAGGTGAGGATGTAAGGGGAGCATGGCCCAAGATTCGCCCGGCCCCGCTCTTTCGTCCAGGAAAATCGCCTCAAGACGGGGCTCGCCAATGTCGATAAGCTTTGTATGGCGAACCATTCCATCCTCATCGTCGACGACGATTCGGTTTCACTGACGCTGCTGACCAAGCTCGTCGAGAAACTCGAATACGAAGTCTTTCAAGCGTCCGACGGCATTGAGGGTCAGGAAGTTTTGGATCAACATGCCGTCGACCTCATCATTTGCGATTACGAAATGCCGCAACTGAATGGTCTGGAGCTGCTAAAATGGGTAAACTCCGGATTTCCCAGCCTGCCGTTTATTCTGGTCACCGCCTATTCCAACGTCAAAATTTTGCAAGAGG
>JAYWAE010000311.1:0-4188 GCA_043782715.1 Pseudobdellovibrionaceae bacterium
CGATTTAGCGACGCTCAAGGATCTCCTCGATAGGCTTTCAGGAGACCACTGAAACCTTCAATAGTAAACGGCCGCCGCGATCTTACGATCGTCTGCAAATAGCCTTGCCGCATCGCATTCCGATCCTGCAAAAATTGTAGGCACAGGAAAATTCCAATAAATTGCGGGGACGAATGAATGAAATCGAAGTCCCAAGCGCATCACCTGACGGCCTGATTCTGCAGCGAGTGCGGGAATGGATGGTACAGTTCGTCGAGGCGCCAAATCCACTGTTGAACGGTTTTGCCCCGTGTCCATTCGCCAAGCGTGCGCGCTTGCAAAACGAGCTGTTCGTGCGCGTCGCCCGGCACGAGTCCTTTGCCGCCGACCTAGCAGAAGCGTGCGCGGCGGTGATGGATGGGTCCAAGCGGGTGGCGCTTCTGGCGTTCGCGGACACCGAAAAATGGCCGGTTGAAAAATGTGCCGCAGCCGTCGATCGGCTGCGCGAGACTTGGCGCGCACAGGATCTCTATTTCATGTGGGATCATCCGCAAGTCGAGGAGACGGTCGGTCGGCTGCGCATGAATCAGGGCGAATACTTTTTGCTGTTTGTGCAGCGTTTGAGCGAACTGCGTATGGCGACTCTCGAACTCGAAGCCAAGGGGTATTATCAATCTTGGGATGCCGATCAATTAAAAGATCTGATAGGTACGCGGTGGAAAGAGTGAAGTCCGTTCTCTGCCCCTGGCCTTGGATGGGCTGGAGCTCCGAAACTAGCGGGCAAATTCGGGTTTGCCCGGCTTCGCAGGCCAGCGTTTCCCACGGCCTATGCCAAACGGCCGACGGCAAGGTGGCACGTGCCGATGCGATGACGATCGAAGAGTCGCGCAATGGTCCGGTTTTAACCCGGCTGCGCAAGAAAATGCTACGCGGTGAAGAGACTCCCGAAATCTGCAGCCGTTGTATAAATGAGGAGTCTATCGGAATCCAGTCGCGCCGCCAGCTGGAGAACACCCGGCCGTGGGTCCATGCGGAAGAGATGATTCAAGCCATCGATCGCGATGGTGGGCTCGACACCAGTAAAATGCCACTCCGGCTTTTTGACGTACGCTTAGGCAACCGCTGCAATTTGACTTGCCGGATGTGCAGTCCCGGCTCTAGCCACAAGTGGTACCGTGAGTGGGCGGCGACTAAATCGTCGCACTTCAATTCCGGGCCGACTTCTTATTCTTTAAGGGATGAAGGAGCCAACGTCGTTGTCGAAGGCAGTGCTGATTTCACCTGGTATGAGCGCTCCGACATTTGGGAAAGGCTTTTGGCCACGGCCGATGAAATTCGTGAGCTGCATTTTTCCGGCGGCGAGCCGCTGTTGATCGAGGCGCATCACGAAATGGTGCGCCAGCTCGTAGTGCGTGGATTGGCTGGCAAGATTGCCCTGTCTTACAACACCAATCTCACGGCTCTTCCTCATGGCATCACGGATCTATGGGCCCAGTTTCGCGAAGTGCAGGTCTCGGTTTCGCTCGACGCTCCCGGAGCCGCCAACGACTATATCCGCAACGGCAGCCAGTTTGATAAAATCATCGCCAATTTGCGTGAGTTGGATGCGAGCGGTCCCAATGTGATCGTCTGGATCAGTAGCTGCGTACAGCTGATGAATAGTTTTGTAGTCTTTGATTTGGCGGAATGGATCTTGGCGGCGGATTTTAAAAAGATCAATCGCTGGGGAGCAGATCCGGGCTCGCTCTTTCTCTCGCACAACCAGCTCAACCGTCCGCAGGCCATGCGCCTCGATGTGTTGCCTCTGAACTTGCGGCCCAAGTGGTTCGCCCGCCATGCGCTTTTCTTACAGCGGGTGCGTGAGCACTGTGCACTGGCTTTTCGCGATGAAGAAATGCGCGCGCGAGTGGTTGAGCGCTTGAGTGCGACCTTTGCCGGCTATGCCAAGCTGCTCGAATCATCGGATCGTTCGCAGCTGCTGCCGGAGTTTCGCGCGGAAATCACGCGGGGCGATGTCTATCGCGGCCAATCGTTCACGCGAACTTTTCCTGAATTGGCTGCGGGCCTGGGGTTTTCGTCCTCACGCCCGGCCCTTAGTGCCCGAGCTCCTGAACCTCATTCTTCGCCGCTGTAGTTAAATTACGCGCGTATTCAATAAATGGGCGGCCACGCAGGTCTTTGCCCGAAATGACCATTTGCGGAAATCGCCGGCAATCATCCAGTAAGGCTTGAAACCGGCGCGCAATCGCGGTGTGGCCGTAGGTCAGCTCATTTTGTCCGGTAAAAATATCGCTGATGGCGAATAAGACACGGTCTTCCTTGGCGAGTCCACTGGTCAGTTTATGGAAGCTCGAGATGAGGTTGAGCGAGTGAAACTTTTTGGGCAACGCCCGCATTCGCTGCCAAGTCTCGCGGAAGGCCTGCGCGGTGCCAAAAACTTCGAGCAGGCGACGGACTGCCAGATTCGAATCGCCGAGGTAAAATGGTTTCCCGGGTGCCTGCGCGATAGCCTGTTCGAAAAACGGCACCAGGCCGTGCAAGTCGCCGTCAAATTCAGCAAAAAGCCGACGGCGAAAGTCTAAACTGCGCTGATTAATATCAAAATAAACTAATTCTGTTTTTTCGTGAAAACCCTGGGAATAAAGAGCCGCCATGTCCAAAAACCCGGCACACGGCCCGAGATAGGTATCCAGTGGTCTGCGGTTGCGGGCCGTCCACTCTGGATTCGGCAGCAACTCTTCCGTATTAAACAGGAACACGATCGTTTCGGCTTCTTTGAGTTGAATGCCGGTTGCGGCCGCGGCGGCATTGATGCGCAGGCGCTTATTTATTAGATAGCCAAATAGCTTCTGTTGGGCGGAGTTTTCAAAATCCTGGAATTGATACAGCAGCCGCAGATTGTGGTTCAAGCGGTCGAGATCGTCATCCGGATAAGCGTACACTTTCTCATTGCGCAAGTCGTCCGGCAGGTTGAAAACCGGCAGTCCCGCACGCAGACTGGCGTCGACGAAACTCCAGCCGCACGACCAGGTTTCATAAACAGATTCAGTTGCTTTGGGTTTGATCCAGCGGGGCGTGTAGTCGTCGTGAATACTCTCGCCGGCTTCGAAATCGCGCAAAGTTTTGCGACCGTGCTCGTAATTGCCGAACTTGGGTCGGCCGAGTTCGCGATACGTTTTCAAACTGACGATGAAAAGCTGCTCGTGGATACCGCAATAGCGACCTTTTTTATTTATCAGCTGCCCCATGACCAAGAACGGGCCCTGAGCGTTCGCGATGGCGGCGCGGATCAAGTCCGCAATTCCATCTTGATCGGGAAATACCAAGCCGACGGCCATGACGCAAAGCCAGTCCAGCTCGGGGCGATCGGCGGCAAGGATGAGCAGGCGGTCGATGTCTTTTTCGTTCATCATCGGTTTGGGATCGTCCGAGACGAGGGGGATGCGCCAGTAGAAAACTTCCAAACTCGTTTGAAAATCAGGATTGAGGCCGGGATGAAGGTTCCAAAAACCAATCTGCAACGAGCTCATACTGTCGCCTCATGTTGTTCGAATTTACCATGCAGAATTCCGCTCCATTCAGGAGCGACTTTGTAAAAGGACTGTCCGCGAATGGCGTCGAGAGATTGGGTGTATTTTACGAATTCCGGGAAGTGCCGGCTCAGATCCTCGGCGTACATAAATTTAATGTATCCGGCGAGGACCTCATTCAGCCGCCGCTTTTGCAATTCGGAATGCGCCTGCGTGGCCGTGAATTGAGCCTCGTACGCCGCGAACTTTTGCTGAACCGCCAACTTCGCATGGGCCGGCAAAGCCCGGATATTCAAATGCTTCGGGCTGTGCACCGGGTGGCTGGTCACCAGTGGCGTGAGCGCGGATTTGTTGAAACGCTTGAAGCCGGCGGCCAAGCGCCAGGTGATCAACTCGGGTAAGTAAAAAATGTTGTATATCTGCATGGTCGCGGAGATCCAGCAATCGATCGGACCAGCTGCCTGATCGAGCCGGTGCAGGTTTTTTTCCAATAGACTCCATTTGCTGGGACTGCGTATGTAGTCGTTGAGCGCACCGTAGCCGTCCAAGCTGACGCCCACCCGGACCGCTTTGAAGTCGCTCCACAAATCCAAAACCTTTTGCGGCAATATGGTCAGGTTGGTGTTGTATTCGAGAATGATGTGCTTGGACTCACCGGCGCGGACGATTTTTTCGATCA
>JAYWAE010000312.1:0-4168 GCA_043782715.1 Pseudobdellovibrionaceae bacterium
GACCAACTCGCCTCTACCAAATCCCGGTTAGACCGCACCATTGTTTCTTATTTGTACGGTTCAGATTACGGTGTCGACGAGGCCTTGAAGACGACCGGCTTCACGCCGCGCGCGGTTTCGGTTTGGCTCCCCACCAGTCCTGAAGAATATCATCTGCGACGGACGGAATTTATGATGTCACGTTTCTACAAGCGCACCCACTGGTATGAGTGGCTAGATTTGCTCTACGGTGCACAATAGAACTCATCTATTTAAATGAAAATTTGCTCGACAGTGTCTTGAGATCGTCGTTGGTTACGAAAATGCCGGCGCCAATGAACGCGGCGGCTCTGCGGGACTCGCCGACGGGATTGGTGCCTTTGCCGAGCAGGTTGTCTCCACCGCCCATAACGTAAAACCCTTTGAAAAAGTTGTATTTAACAAAGGCCCGTATGTTGAGTTCTTTGAAGTCAAAGGCTTCTACGCTCAAGCGCAAATCGCGATTGCCCAACACGTAATAGTCGATTCCGCCGCCGCCGTAGTTCTCGATCAAGCCACCTTTGACCGTAAAGTCCCAAAAATTCTTGGCAAAGATCGCGGTCAGTTTGAAGTTATTTTTGTAGGTTTTCTTTTGAAAAGTCGTAGTACCACGGCTCCCGACGGGGCCCGTCGTATCGACCTCTTCCGAAGTTACGCCCAAGGTATCGCTGACCGCGGCGACTTCGTAGTAGCGGTCCAGACCAGGCTGAATCCTGAGGCCGAGATAGGATTTGTTCTCGTCGTTGGTCATGAACTCGCTATGAAAATCGACGCTGGTTTCCATCTTCTGGGCGCCGCCGAGGAAATTGTTGATGTTCTCAACGGCCGTGTTGATCTGCTCGATCGTCTCTTCGTCGTTGATCAGGCGGCCGAGCGTGCCCTCACCTTTGTTGATTTTGGTGGTGACGTCGTCGATGTTTTTCAGAGCGTGATCCAAGTGGCCGAGCGATTCTTCATTTACGTAGGAGTCGATGTTTTTAGCGATGGAGCGGATGCGCTCGACGATTTCGCGAATGCCTTCTTTGTTCTCACCCGAAACTTGCTTGAGATCGGCGGTGATTTTTTCGATATTGCCGACGATCCGGCCAACCGTCGTCGTGTCGTCTCCGGCTTTAAACGCCTTGTTGAATGCATCCACCAACTCTTGAATCGACTTCACGACTTGATTGGCATTGCCCATCAAGTCGTCCATGCCACCCTTGCCGCCGCCGAGGACAAGTTCGGAACCCGGAGGCAAATCGGGATCTTCATCTTTGCCGGGTACGAGCTCGACGTGCTTATCACCCAAAATTCCATCGCCGCGCAATTCGACACGTGCCGAGTTGGTGACCTTCGGATCCTTTTCGATCGCGAGCAGGATGCGCGCGCGGCCGTTCTCGAGTTCGATTTTGTCGATGACGCCGACTTTGATGCCGGCCATTTTCACCGCACTGTTGGGAACCAGGCCACCGGCGCTATCGGCACGGAAGTAATAGTTGCGTTTACCGGAAAATAACCCAGGGCCCTCGGCGACTTTCATGGCCATACCGGCAATCAGCACGCTGACGGCGACGACAAGAAAGCCTACTTTGAATTCCGGAGACGCGAGCCAGGACATCTTGATGCACTACCCTTGCTTGAAACCTTTGGACAAGAACTTCTTCACGAGTTCGTTTTCCGACTTGTGAAATACGTCTTGGGTGCCGGCCAATAACACGCCGCCCTTATCTAGCATAACGATATAGTCACTGATACGAAAAGCCGCGAAAAGGTCGTGGGAAACCACTATGGACGTCGATCCAGCGTGATTGCGATGGGTTTCGAGAATGAGATCGTCGACCACCTCGGTCAAGATCGGGTCAAGGCCCGTAGTGGGTTCGTCATAGAGCAAAATCTCGGGATCAAGGGCCAGAGCCCGCGCCAGTCCCACGCGTTTGCGCATGCCCCCGCTCATTTCCGCGGGCAATTTGTGATGATGTTTCGAATCGAGACCGGCGGCGACTAGTTTTCGCCCGGCAATTTCTTCCCATTCGTAAGGCTTGAGATCCCGGCGGTGCTCCTTGAGAGGGAAAATCACGTTTTCCATACCGGTCATGTCGTCAAAAAGTGCGGCGTATTGAAAGAGCACTCCGAGCCGCGTGCGCATCTTGATCAACTGATCCAGATTCATTTTCCAGAGATCCTGTCCCAGCACTTCAATGTATCCCGAAGTGGGGCGAATCAACCCCAAAATGTGTTTCAGCAGGACACTTTTGCCGGTACCGCTAAACCCGATCACGCAGGTGAGTTTACCTTTGGGGATCGTCAGATTCAGTCCGTTGAGCACGAACTCTTTGCCGTCGAAGGATTTTTTCAAATCGTCGATGCGGACCGCGGCCAGTTCCGGTGCCGGTCCCGCGCTCACTTGGCCCATCCGTTCAGGACGTAAAAGAAGCGGATGAAATTGGTCATGAAGAAATTGATGATGATGATCAACACCATGCTGTTGACCACGCCTTGATTCGTCGCCTCACCGACACCCTTGGCGCCGCCCGAGGCATTGAAGCCGCGGTTGGTGCACACTGCCGCGAAGGTGACGCCGAACGCACCGGCTTTGATCAGGCCTTGATAGATGTCGCCGGGGTTCAACCACAGCTGAATTTTATCCCAAAAAATGGCCTGATCTAAGCCGAGAACATTGATGCACAAGAGGTGTGCGCCAAGCATCGCGACGAAATCAAAGATGGCGCAGAGCAAAGGTACAGTGAGGACCGCCGCGAGTATCCGCGGCGCCACCAAGAATTGCTTGGGATCGACGCCCATGACCTCCATGGCATCGATTTGTTCAGAAACCCGCATGGTGCCGAGACGCGCCGCCATGGCGCCACCGGCGCGCGCGGCGACCAGCAGCCCCGTGAGCACGGGCCCAAGTTCGCGCGTGATCCCCATTCCCACCGTCGGGCCGACGAGGTTGACGGCGTTGACCAGTTTGAATCCTAAATAAATTTGATATGATAAAGCCAAACCCGTAAATATGCTGGTCATGATGATGATGATGACGGAGCGATTGCCGATGAATTCCATATGGCGCACCAGCTCTTCCCAACGGAAAGGGCGGCGAAAGATCAGCAAACAAGACTGATAAAAAAAGATGCAGCCTTTGCCACAGCTGGTAAAAAACTCGTAAATGCCGAAAAGAATATTGAAAAAAAAGCCGTCGATGGCGTCGTTGATGCGGCCCCGGTTGTTTTTCCACGCCTGAACCAGCTGCATCAAACCACTTCCCGCGCGACGCGCGCGCTGATGTTGGTCACGATTTCGTAGGCGATGGTGCCGGCTTTTTCCGCCAGCTCGCCGGCCGTGACTTCATTCTTACCTTGGCGCCCGATGAGGATGATCTCTTCACCCGGTTGCGGGCGTCCATCCGCACATTGGGCCGTGAGATCGAGGAAAATATAATCCATGCACACGCTTCCGACAACGGGAACGCGCGCACCCCGAAACAACATTTCGCTCTTGCCCGCGAGCGCACGCATGTATCCATCACCGTAACCTACCGGCACGACTCCGACTACGGACGGGCGCGGAGCCCGCCAGCGCGCGCCGTAGCCTACGGGCTCACCTTTGTCCAAACCGTGTACGCGCGCGAGCGCGCTTGACCAAATTAAAACTGGAAGAAGCCCTGGACCAGTACGCGAGCCCTCATAGGGCAGTCCATAGAGCGAAATTCCTGGGCGCGCGCCAACACCGCTGGGTTTTTTAATCCCATTTTCACACAGTGCCGCGAGACTCGCACTTTTATGCGCGTGGCGCACACCGGTGAAGCCTGCGCACATCGCATTCAACTTTGCCAATTGTGTTTCGCTCACTGAACCAGAAACGTGCGCCTCTTCGCCATGCGTAAGATGCGTGCACAGCCCGGACACTTGCAGATGCGTTTGCCGGGTGAGCTCTTCACGCAGGCGCGGGAGCTCTTCGCTATCGAAACCAAGGCGGCCCATTCCGGTATTGAATTTGACGTGCACGGACAGCGGCGTTTTGCCCTTCAGCGGAGCAAGTGCCGCGAGATCTTCGAAGCGCGTCAGCACCGGAGTCAGCTGATGGGTGAACATCGCGCTGGCGCCGCCTTTGTCGAACGGCGCGAACACCAGGATCGGCAAGCGAATCCCGGCCGCGCGCAAACGTAAACCCT
>JAYWAE010000313.1:0-4162 GCA_043782715.1 Pseudobdellovibrionaceae bacterium
CCTCGATGAACAAAGAAGTCATCATCGACGCCGTCGGCGAAGAGCGGGCCCGTGGAATTCTCGGACACTTGTCGGCCGCCTCGCCCGCCGCCCGCCAGCTCGAGAGTCTCGAGCTAGTCGATGCGAAATCACTTTCCAATTTCTTACTGAACGAACATCCGCAAACGATTGCCGTGATTCTAGCGCACTTGGAGCCCGAGAAAAAAGGCGAAGTTCTCAAGCGCTTGCCGGAATCGCTGCAGGCGGAAGTCGTTTTGCGTTTGAGCAACCTCGATCACGTGGCGCCGGAACTGATCGCCGAAGTCGACCGCGTGTTGAAGCAAGAGCTTTCCACGCTCGGAACTGTCGAACAAGCCTCGCTTGGCGGCGTGCAGCCGGTGGCCGAAATGCTCAACGTCATGGACAAGAACACCGAGACCGCGATCATGTCGCGGATCGAAGAAAAAGACCCGATCCTGGCGGAAGAAATCCGCAAACTCATGTTCGTGTTCGAAGATATCAGCAAGATCGACGACAAGGGCATTCAAACTCTGCTCAAGGAAGTCGCCAACGACAAACTTCTGCTGGCGCTCAAGACCGCCAACGAGGAGATTCGCACCAAAATTTTCAAGAACATCTCTCAGCGTGCGGCCAAACTCCTGCAGGAGGATCTCGCCAATATGGGTCCGGCGCGCCTGAGCGATGTCGAAGCGGCGCAGGTCGAAATCGTCAACGTCGCACGCCGGTTGGAGCAAGAGGGCAAGATCCTCATCGCTCGCGGCGGCTCCGAAGACGCACTTGTATAAGGCGGGTTGATGGCACTCGAGAAACCCATAATCAAATCCAAAGTCGCCGAAACGACGACTTTCGAGTACAAGCCGCGTGAATTCGCCGGCGGGCCATCCAAAGTGGCGCGCTCATTCGTCGACGAAGACGCTTTTCGCTCTTCCGACTTCAAAATTTCGGAACTGATCGCGCAGCAAGCGGGGATTTTGCAGCTCGAAAGCGACGCGCATCAAGACAAAATCAATTCGCAAGTTCTAGAGCGCCTGAAAGAAGTCGAAGAGCGTGGCTATAAAGAAGGCTACGACATCGGCTTGATCGAGGGCACGGAAAAGGCATTTCAAGAGGCCAAGCAGCATCTCGTCGACAAGATGGTGATGTTCGAGAGGCTGCTGAAGCGGATGGAAGATCTCAAGACCATCATGTTGATCGACAATGAAGCTGCGTTAATTCAATTGGTGTTTCACACGGCCAAAAAAATGGCGTTGCGCGATCTCAAAGACAATCGCGAAGCCGTTTTGGAAATTTTAAAACATGTGGTCGGCGACATCCAGGAGAACGAGCGGGTGACCGTTCGCCTCTCGCATGAAGACTTGGCCTTCTTGGAAACTCTGCAAGAAAAAGGCGGCCAACACATTGAAAGCCTCAAGCGCACCAAGCTGGTTGGTGAGGATAAGCTGACTTCTGGCGGTTGCGTGATCGACACCGAGTTCGGTAGTGTCGACGCTTCGGTCGAAGAGCGCGTCGAACGCACCTGGCAGACGCTGTTGACCCGCATTCCGCAAAAAACTCCTGAGCAAAAAGAATAGCGATGGAAAATCTGAACCTGACAAAGTATGAACGGGCTCTCGAAACGGCCCAGCTCACACGTGACATCGGCAAAGTCACACAGGTGACCGGCTTTCTCATTTGCGGTTACATACCCGAGGTCTCGGTCGGAACCGTATGCGAAATTTTCCCCAATTCCGGTGCGCCTAGTTTTTTCAGCGAAGTGGTCGGATTCAAAGACCGCGAAGTGCTGTTGATGCCACTTGGTGAAATGCGCGGCCTTGGCCTGGGCTCGACCATTCTCGTCCGGCGCCACATGGCCACCGTCGCGGTCGGCGATGCACTGCTTGGGCGAGTGATCAACGGCATGGGCCAGCCAATCGACAGCAAGGGCGATTTGTTTTTGACCGAAGAAGTTCCGCTTTATGCGGAAGCCGGCAACCCTCTTAACCGTCCACCCATCCACGAGGCGATGAGCCTCGGCGTCCGCTCGATCGACTCGATGATCACGCTCGGCAAAGGCCAACGTGTAGGCATCATGGCTGGCTCCGGTGTCGGCAAGTCGGTCTTGATGGGTATGATGGCGCGCAATTCACAATCCGACGTCAACGTCATCGCCATGGTCGGCGAGCGCGGACGTGAAGTGCGCGAGTTCATCGAACAGACACTCGGCCCCGAGGGGCTCGCACGTTCCGTGGTCGTCGCGGCCACCAGCGACCAAAGCGCGTTGATCCGGACCCGCGCCGCCTTTGTCGCGACTTCGATTGCCGAACATTTCTGCGGCGAAGGTAAAGACGTTTTGTTAATCATGGATTCGGTCACGCGCTTTGCAATGGCGCAGCGGGAGATCGGCCTCAACATCGGCGAACCTCCCGCCACCAAAGGGTACACGCCGAGCGTGTTCGCACTGCTGCCCAAGCTGCTCGAGCGCGCCGGAAATTTTGAAGGTAAAGGCAGCATCACCGGCTTGTACACGGTTTTGGTCGAAGGCGACGATATGAACGACCCCATTGGAGATTCCGTGCGCTCGATCGTCGACGGGCACATCGTGCTCACGCGGCCGCTGGCGCAAAAAGGCCATTTCCCCGCTGTCGATGTTTTGCAGAGCACGTCCCGGGTCATGCGCAATGTGGTGAGCAAGGAACATTTTGAGCAAGCTTTGCGCGTGCGCGAAATGATGGCCGTCTACAAAGAAGCGGAAGATTTGGTCAATATTGGAGCTTACAAAATGGGCTCCAACCCACGCATTGACTTGGCGATCAAGATGGAGAGTTCAATCGAGCGTTTGCTCAAGCAGCCGGTTGAAGAACCGGCGCCGTTTGAAAGTACACAAGATATGCTGATGGCATTGGAGTAAACTTTGGCTTTTAAGTTCGGCCTCGACAGCGTTCTCAAACACCGTAAGCGCCTGGAAGACGTGGCCCAGCGGGAGTTTGCCGAGGCCCAGGCCGCGGTCGACGTGATTTTGAGCCGGCTCGAAGAGATGTACAAGCGCATGGACGAAGTGCGCATGGAAATCTCGGGTGCCGAAAAAGTCAGTGGCAAAGACGCGATCGCGGCGGTTTGCGAGATGAACAGCTTTTTGCGCGGGCACAAAGTGCGCATCGAGGGCGTGCGCCAAGAGGCACGTGTTTTGCTGGCCGCGGCCGAGGCCAAGCAAGAGGCGTTGATATTTGCCGCGCGCGAAAAAAAAGTTTTGCTCAAACTGCGTGAAAAACGACTGGCCGAGTACCGCGAATGGATGGGCCGAATAGAAGCCAAAATGCAGGATGATCAGGCGATGATGGCACGGGCGTGGGGGAAACGATGAGCAAGAATTCATACGGGCAGTTCTTCAAAACCGCGCAGCAGGTGCGCTTGGGAGATGAGCCGAAGGACCGCGTGCGCTTCAGCCTCAAGGCACAAACTAGCAAGGCACCTTCAGCACCGGTGAGCACGGCTAAAGCCGTCGAGGCCGAAGAGCAACGGTTGCGGCGCAAATTCCATATGAATAAGAAAAAGAAATCGCGCCCGCCTTTTCCGATGAAAGCGTTGGCCGGACTGGCCGTGACCATGGTCTTGGCTGGGATCTACGTTACCAATCCCGACGGTGTTGAAAAACTGCTCAGTAAGATTGAAGTCGGCGCCTTTGGCCAGGCCCAAGCCGCGGACAAAGAGACGGGTAAAAAGCCGGCGGAGAAAGCGGCAGAAAAATCCCACGACGGCGCCGCACATGCGGAAAAAGCTGCCGCCGGCGAGAAGGATGCGGCCAAGCCCAAAGCCGGTGAGGAAAAAACGGCGAGTGCCGAAGACCTCGGTCATTACGAGAAGTTAAAGCAAAGAAAAGACGAGCTGGACGCCCGCGAGAAAGAGCTCACCGAGTTGGAAGAGGAATTGCAAAGGCAGAAGGTGGAGCTCGACAAAAGGATCTCGCAGCTGGAAGACATGCGCAATCAAATCGCGCAGACGCTGAAGGACCGGGTCGAGGTGGATCAGGAGAAGGTGACGAAGTTGGTGGACTTGTACTCGAACATGAAACCAAAGCAAGCCGCGGACGTGATCGGATCGATCAACGAAGACCTCGCGGTTGAAGTTTTGGCTAAAATGAAAAAGAAGAGTGCCGCCGAAATCATGAACCTTCTCTCGCCAGATA
>JAYWAE010000314.1:0-4158 GCA_043782715.1 Pseudobdellovibrionaceae bacterium
AACGCTGTTTACTACTCGGCATCGATATGGCGGTGCAGCCAATCCCAGTGGTGCCAGCGGCGCACTATTTATGTGGAGGTGTGCTCACCGGGCTGGATGGGGCCACCGACGTCGATGGCCTGTATGCGCTGGGTGAGACCGCGTGCACGGGCTTGCACGGCGCCAACCGGCTGGCCTCGAATTCACTGCTCGAATGCTTGGTGATGGCACATTGCGCGAGTGAACGCTTTCAACATTCGCCGCGGCCCAAGCCCCCCGAGCGCGCGCCGGAGTGGACCAGCACGCACGGTGAAAACCCGGACGAGATGATCGTAATCACTCACATGTGGGATGAGATCCGCCGCTTGATGTGGAACTACGTCGGGATCGTGCGCACCAATCGCCGCCTCGAGCGCGCCGCGCACCGCTTGGAAACCTTGCAGCGTGAAATTTCCGAGTACTACTCCGCGTTCAAGACCCATTCCGACATCGAAGAGCTGCGTAATATCGCGCTGGTGGCGGAGCTGACGATCAAGTGCGCGCTGGCAAGGCACGAGTCACGCGGCATTCACTTCAACCTCGACTATCCCGCCACCGCGCCTGTGGCGCGGGACACGATTATATAATAACTATTTAGCCGCGCTCGCGGGTTGGCGAAACCCGGCTCCCGAACTGCCCCTGAGCGGGCCGCTATTGGCGTCGACTGCAACCGCGGGGGAATCGGCAAAGGCGGATTGCTCGAGCGATTGAGTGCCGATCGTGCCCGCGTTCCCGGCTACGTAATCGGCATAACTCGTGGCGATGGACTGCGGCAGTGCCGCGCTCGGCAAAGCGGCATATCCTGCGGGGGACTGTTCGATAAATTTCGCAGCCTTGGTGAACTTAGCCGCGACGTCGGCGGTCAGCACTTTGAAGCTGACCGATTTGCCTTGAGGAGTGACACAGCTCATGCTGCCGCCCTCTGCTGAACCCGTGCCCGAACAAGTCGTGCCTTGGTAGCGGTTGGCAAGCCGGCGCAGCCGGCGAACTTCTTGAGTGGCGGCCGCAATTGTCGCCGGGGACACATCGGGATTGCGCGCGGTCATGACGTCTGCGACTCTTTTCACCAAGTCCGGATTGCGATTGGTTTGATCTTCGCTGCGCTTTACTGGGTTATCGCCTGTCCGCACGATTTGATCATCATGGCTTGGCGCTGTTTTTGGGTGCTGTTCCATTGGAGTGTAATATTCAGACTGGTGGCCGGCGCTCTTGTCGCCGCTGTTTCTGCTGCCGCTGCTACACGCCATGGACATGGGTGAAGCAAGAGCCAGTGTAAGAACCGTGACGATCTGATTGCGAGTTGAATTAAGAGACATTTCTACCCCGTTCAGGTGAGAGGACGCGATGCTATTTATACTATGCAAGCGCAGGCCACTTTAAAGAACCCACCGGTTTCAGCTGGAGCCGCAAGACGTGACTGCTGTCGAGGAGTTGTGCGTCTTAATTTGAGACGAAGATTCTGTCTTACATGTTGGCGTTCTCCTCCCCTCTTCTTGCTCACTCAAATCTAATTTCTGCCCAGCCCTTATCCTCGCCGCCGCGGATGGCGGCGAGGTAAGCCTCTCACGGACGAAAAATCCATGCGGCCGGCAGTGACAGCGATTGTCGAAGATGTAAGTCACGGCACTGGTAAGATACTTGGGCTTGGACCTTAACCTAAACTCATCCAACTCCGGCGCAGAAGTAGCCGACCTCTCACAACACCCAGCCAGAAAAACCCACCAACACATCCGACTTTCGGACCAACCGTCACGATCAACCTTCAAAAAAATCGCGCATCACTATCTCACAAACCATCTTTAATTTCATCAACTAACAAATCCAGTCACAAAACTAATTTTGTTTTCTTCCAGATTTCATTTTGCTAAAACAGATCATTTCAACTGTCTCCCTTCCTCGAGGTGACTATGACAAACAACGAATTGATTCAGAAGCTGCTCGGTTCAGTGAAACGCGAAACGCATCTTACACTCGAGGTCATTCGATACTTAGCAGAAGTCGAAGAACGAGAACTTCATTTGGAGATGGGTTATCCCAGCCTCTTTGAGCTTGCGACAAAGTTTTTAAAATATTCAGACGGCTCAGCATTTCGTCGGATCAATGCGCACAAACTCATGAAGCACGTGCCTGAGGTTGAGAATAAAATAATTGAAGGCAGTCTAAGTATAAGCGCTGCAGCCCATGTCGAGGCTTTTTGCCGTAAGACCGGTGCGGATCGGCGTAAGGCGGTACAAAGGGTTGAAGGCAAGAGTACTCGGGATGCGGAACGTGCACTCTTTGAGCTCGTGCCTGATCGCACACCAGAACAACGTGTACGGCGGGTATCTTCGACCCACACTGAAATTCGCATTTATGTTAACAACGAGCAGCTTTTGCAACTCGAAAAACTGAAACAACTTTCGGCGCATAAGAATCCGTACATGAGTTACAGCGAATTAATTTTTGGGCTGGTGGACCATGCGCTTAAGAAGCAGGATCTCGAAAAACGCCAGGCGACTTCGGCGCCGAAGTCGAATCCTGAAACTCGAACCGCGCGGGGTACCGTTAAAAGAGTAGTCTGGCAGCGTGACCAGAGCCGGTGCACATACGTCGACCCCGTAACCGGCCATCGGTGCGACTCCTCATTTTTAGCGGAAACGGATCATATAAAGGCCTGGTCGCAAGGCGGAAGGACGTCGGTCGACAATCTTAGAGTGCTTTGCCGGGCCCACAATCAATATGTGTTTCGAAAATCTACTTATCCGGGAGGCGCGCGACCAAGCCAAAGCCCACATACAGCGAGGTGCCCGGGCTGAAACTAAATTTCATATCGCTACGGAACCAAATGTTGCCGGTGAAGTGAGCCTGCAACCCCCCGCCGACGTGTCCGCCGAAGATGATACGGGTACTGTGATTGGTACCTTCGTAGTAAACGGTGTCCGCGCCTATGTATGCCATCCCCACTAAGTTCTCCACGGGTATGTCCATGCGTGCATCGATGTGCGCGTTCTTCCATTGGGCGCCGTGCCCGTTGCCGGTAATAATTCCGGCCTCGGCGTAGGTCAGCGGCGCGATGCGCACACCGCCGCGAACTCCGCCTAGGCCGATGATCTCAGTGACTCCCGCGATCTGATTGGGCAGCAAGTTACCGACGTGAAATCCAATCTCGGTGGTCGCGGCGTCGGTGGCGGGCGAGGCGTCGCCTTTGCCTTCGCTCTGGGCGTTGGCCTGAAACACGTACATGACGCACGCGAGACAGACTAGTTGAATAGCACGCGATGAAAATCCAAGATGCATCCCATAATCCTAGCCCAAAGACGCCAGCTCGACAACCCAGCCTTGACCAAGCCCGCGATTGGACTAAAGATAGGCCCATGTCCCAGCGATTCGAAGGCCACTTCCGCGGCAGCGACCAGAACGATCTGTTCTTTCAAACATGGACGCCTGAAAAAGTCCGCGGCACCTTTATCATCACGCATGGTCTAGCCGAACACAGCGAGTGCTACCATCCGCTGGCCCATATTCTGGCCGACGACGGCTGGCAAGTTTTCGGCTGGGATATGCGCGGGCATGGACGCTCCGAGGGCAAGCGCGGGTTCGTGCGCGACATTAAGAGTTTTGTCGAAGACTACGCCTGCTTTGTGCGCGTGGTGAAAAAGCAGAGCCCGGATTTTACGCCGGTCCTCTTCGGCCACTCACTGGGCGGCTTGGTGACGATTCGACATGTTGAACAAGAGAATCCGCAGATAGCGGCTTTGGCGCTTAGTTCCCCGTGCTTGGGTTTAAGTATGCCGGTACCTAAGCACAAAGAACTGCTGGCGAAGTTTGCGGTCAATTGGATGCCCCAGCTCACCATGTTCAACGAGATTAAATACACAGACCTCACGCACGATCCTGAAATGCTCAAGTCATATGCTAAAGATTCACTCCGCCACGACAAGATTTCGCCTGGGTTGTTTCTCACGATGGTGGAGAATTTTCCTAAGGCCGTCGAAGGTGCGTCCGAGATTTCCCTGCCGGTGCTCATGCAACTGGCCGGCGAGGATCGGCTGGTTAGCACGGCAGCGTCTCGCGCACTTTATGACCGTCTACCGGGCAAAAAAAACCAGCTGATTGTCTATCCGGAAAGCTTCCACGAAATCTTCAATGATCTTGACCGCG
>JAYWAE010000315.1:0-1537 GCA_043782715.1 Pseudobdellovibrionaceae bacterium
AGTCCCGACAAATCACGCAAAGAAAATTTGAAGCTGCTCGCGACCGAAACCGATCGCGTCGGCAATAAAGTTTCGGCGTTGATCGTGTGGGCGGCTTACGTCGACGAAGGCGAAGTGCTGCCGACAGAAAAACTCGAAGTGCAAACTCATGTAGCGCAGATTTACTACGATCTGAACAAGCAGGAGCTCGCCGCCAATGCCTATGACAAAGCGATTGATTTATGGAAGAAACAGGGCTGCACGGATGCGGCTGTTCGTGATCCACTCAAGACCAAACTGCGCAAATTCGTGACCTCGTGGAACAAGAGCCAAAAGAAAAAACCGACTGAAAATCTATTGCACGCCTACGCCGCCTACACTTCCGCATTCCCTGGCGATACGGAAATGCTGCACTGGGGAGGCATTGTCGCCAAAGACCTGGGCAAAACCAAACAAGCCGGTCAGTACTTCCATCAAGCCGCCGTGCAAGCCGGTCAGGACCTGCAACGTAAGCCCGATGACAAAGAATTGAAAAATATTTTTGAAGGCTCACTGCTCGCGGAAATAGAAATGGCTGAAGCTGGAAAAGACCTCAAAGCCAAAGAAGCCGCTTACAACTACTACCTGCAGGTCGATGCGAACGGCAGCCAGGCGTTCGAAGTCCGCTACCAACGCGCGCAACTCTTCTACACGCAAAATCGCACGCAAGAGGCATTTTCGGAGTTCCACTACCTGGCGTCGATGCCGGGCAAAGAACATCGTGAGCTCAAGGTGAAATCCGCCGATCTCGCCCTCGATTGTTTGGTCACCCTGAAAGACGATCAAAATCTGCAAGTGCGCAGTCTCGAATACGCGCGCGTCTTCCCCGAGCGCAAGGCGGAATATCTAAAGATCTCGCGCAAAGCCACAATGAACATCGTGGCCGCCAATCTGAAAAACGAAAAAGCCAACGACCACACAGATTACAAAGCCAGCTTGACCGCCCTAGCCGCGGTCAACATGGATGGCGCCGACGATGCGGAGAGGATCAAGTTTTACAAAAACAAGATCGTGATCGCGCAGAAGGCGATGGATCTCAGCGCGGTCAAAGACGCCTCGGCCAAATTGCTCTCGGTCAAAACTCTCGGCGAATCAGATCGTGAATGGACGATGACCCAGCAGATTTGGGTGGCGGAATTGGAATTGAATTTCGCCCTGGCTTACCACATGAGCAAAAAGATGAAGCTCGCCGATCTCTCCAAGGCCGACCGCGAACTGCGTCTCGCGATGCTTGCGGAACTCGCCGGCGAAAATCCCCGCAAGCACTACGATGCCTACCTGAAACTCGCCGGCCCCACCCGCTCCGCCAGTTTAATTCGCGTTTCGCTGGTGAAAGACTCAGCCTTCCAATGGCGCGAATTGGACAAGCAGTCTAAATACCTGCGCGGTACACCCGATCTTTTGGCCGGTCTGACCCTCGAAGTATTCGCCACTCATCCAGATTTCGACAAAGCCAGCCGTTACTTGCACACCACCGGCATCGGCCGCTACGCCGCTGGAGCGACACTGCAACGCCACC
>JAYWAE010000316.1:0-4151 GCA_043782715.1 Pseudobdellovibrionaceae bacterium
CAAAAATCTGAAAGATGGTAAAAAATCATTAAATCGAATGCGGGCCACTTATTGGCCTAAACAGCAGGTCAATAGTTCGAATACTATTGGACTTGGCGATCCCGGCATGACTCGAACATGCGACCTACTGCTTAGAAGGCAGTTGCTCTATCCAACTGAGCTACGGGACCGTTGGTAGTGGGGAATTTAGCAATTCCTTGGACCAATGCACAAGGGCAATTAATCGTTCGAGACATCTTGAATCCAATTTGCGCCAAAAAGAGTCTAAGTAGAGACCTTCAATACAACCGTCAGGTAGGCCAGCTTTTATTCGTATTTCGAGAGGATCTCGTCCAAAGCGCTAGCCGGCGGGCGCGTGCCTTCTGCCTGGTCCCGCAACGGCTTTTCATTGAGCGCCAGCGTCTCCGACAGCGTCGCGCCCTCGGCATCCCAGTAGAACAAGCCGGTGAGAAATTCACCTTTTTCTTTGCAGGCACGGATCAAAGCAAGCGCCAAGTCGGCACGGCGAATGTCGTGATCATGGGCCAACAACTTGCGTAAGGTCAGTCTGCTGCCGTCGTGCAATTCGATTTCCTGTGTCTCGCCCTCAGCGTAGTTCACTTTGATTTCTTGCTTCGGTTGAATAAACCCGAGTTCTTGCAGCTGCACGTTCTGCGTGCGCACGGCTTCGAACGATTTGCTCGAGCCCTCGTGATTGGCGAAAGTCACGCACGGGGAAATCACGTCGATGAACGCCGTGCCTTTGTGGCGCAAAGCCGAGTTGAGCAGCGGCACGAGCTGCTTGGCATCGCCCGAAAACGAACGCGCCACAAATGTGCACCCGAGTTCAATCGCCAGCGAACATAGGTCAATGCTCTCGAGCGTGTTGACGTGGCCGGCTTTGGCTTTTGAACCGGCATCGGCGGTGGCGGAAAATTGGCCTTTGGTTAGGCCGTATACGCCATTGTTTTCGACGACGTAAACCATCGGAACATTCCGTCTGAGCATGTGCGCAAAGCTGCCCAGTCCGATGCTCGCCGTATCGCCGTCTCCCGAAACACCAATCAAACGCTGATTCCGCATGGCCAAGTGCACACCCGTTGCCACCGGGGCCATGCGCCCGTGGATCGAGTTGAATCCGTGCGAGCGGCTGAGAAAATAAGCCGGCGTCTTACTCGAGCAGCCGATGCCCGAAAGTTTGCTGACGTGATAAGGATCGATGTCGGACTGGTAAAAAGCCGTGATGATGTGATTGGTGATGCTGTCATGTCCGCAGCCCACGCATAGCGTGCTCTTGCTACCGGTGTAGTCGGTCTTACTCAGCCCCAGGCGATTGGTTTCGGGTGCTTTGCCGGTGGCGGCGGGTTTGTCCATAACCTTATTGACCTCGATTATTTCTGGCCCTCGTGGGCCAGGATCTGGGTGACGATAGTTTCGGCGTCGATGGGCAATCCGTCGTAGTGCAGAACCGAATGGCACTTCTGCCAGTACTGCGGCAGCTCTGAGCGCAATATGCTCATCAGCTGGGCGTCGCGGTTTTGCTCGACTACGTAAATAGAATCGTGGTCATGCAAAAAGTCTTCGAGTTCATCGTTGAACGGCAAGGCGCGCAAGCGGAAGCTCGAAGTTTCGATTCCTAGCTTTTGTAGCTGATGACGAGCCTCTTGGGCCGCGGGCAGGGTACTGCCGTAGAACAAGACTCCGGCCTTGGCGCCATTCGTGCGGTAAACCGTGGGCGCCGGAACGAGGGTCGCGGCGGTCGCAAATTTGCGGGCCAAGCGATCCATATTGGCTTTGTATACATCCGGATTTTCGCTGTAGAGGCCGCCTTCGTCATGGCCAGTCCCGCGCGTGAAGTAAGCCGCCAGGGGATGCTCGGTACCGGTGAGCGTACGATATGGGATACCGTCGCCATCGACGTCTTTGTAGCGCTGAAACTTACCTAGTTTTTCGAGATCCGCCGCCGTCAGCACCTTGCCGCGATCCATGGGCTTGACCGGATAAGAGAATTTTTCGCCAATATGCAAATTCATTCCGAGATCGAGATCGCTCAGCACGATCACGAGTGTTTGCAAACGTTCGGCGAGATCGAGCGCAGCTTGCCCGAACTCGAAGCATTCCTCAGCGCACCCCGGAATCAACACCACATGTTTAGTGTCGCCATGCGAGAGGTGATAGGCCGAAAGCAAATCGCCTTGCATCGTGCGTGTCGGCAGGCCGGTCGAAGGGCCAACGCGCTGCACGTCCCAAATCACGGCGGGAATCTCGGCATAGTAACAGAGGCCGGCGGCTTCGCTCATCAGCGAAAGGCCGGGACCTGAAGTCGCGGTGAAGGCGCGAGCGCCCGCCCAACCGGCGCCGGTCACCATGGCGATCGAGGCCAGCTCATCCTCGGCCTGCACGACCGCGAAGTCGCGTTTGCCGTCCTTCACGCGGTATTTTTCCGCAAGTTCAATGAAAGACTCGACCACCGAGCTCGAAGGTGTAATCGGGTACCATGCCACGACCGTACAGCCGCCAAAGACCATGCCCATGGCGCTGGCCGTGTTGCCGTCGATTAGAATTTTGCCCCGGTTATGGCCCGCGAGCGTAGAGGCACGGAACGGAAAATTGAGATCTTTCAAATGCACTTGCGTGTAGGCCCGGCCGGCGGCGATGGCTTTGATATTGAGTTCGATGACTGAGGTCTTGTCGCCGAACTGATGGTGAAGCGTTTCGTTCACGGCGGCATCCGGCAGCTGCAGAAGCTCGGCCAGCACACCGACATAAACCATGTTGATCGCCAATTTCTTGAGCTTCGGCGATTCTGTCACTTGATCGATAATGCTTTTGAACGGAACGAAAATCATATTCACGCCCGCCGGCGCTGCGTCTGGCGGCAGTTTGATGTCGGCGTTGACGAAAACAAATCCGCCTGGCCGCACCAGCTTGAGGTCTTGTAGCGCGGTCGCCGAATTCATTGCGACCGCGATGTCGGCTAAGCGTTTGCGCGCGGTGAAGCCTTCTTCGTTCACGCGGATGGTGAACCAAGTCGGCAAACCTTGAATGTTACTGGGGAACAGGTTCTTGCCGCCGACCGGCAGACCCATGCGGAATAGCGTGCGCACCAATACGTTATTGGAAGACTGGCTACCACTGCCGTTGGCCGTGGCCACCGTGATGGCAAAATCATTGAGGATATGCGGCATAGAATGTAAGTTCTATCACAGCTGGAGCCTGATTCCAGCGTTTTCACCTGCGGCAGCCCATCTAGCACGATGAGCAAGCCGATATGCCCGGTGCTACAGCCCGTAATCAGCCTCCTGGGCGGCCGTCACTCATCTTCCGCTTCGCTCGCGCTTTCATCTTCCGCTTCCGGCAATTCATCCGGCCTGTAAGCGTTCGGATTGATCTTGAGCACCCAGTCGCGATAGGCCCCGTAAATGTCTTCGATCGGCGCCGGCGGATGCACTTCACCGATGTGCACCTTCAAAACTCCGGGGAACGGAATCAAACGGCCCTTCGGCCAAAGCTCGCTGTTGCCTTCGAGGTAGAGAAATAAAATCGGCGTATCGGTGCGTATCGAGAACAGGCTCACACCGCGTTTGAACTCGTGAATGTAGCCGTCTTTGGAGCGCGTGCCCTCGGGAAACATGATTAGCCAAATGCGGTCGAGATTTTCCAGCAAGGCCGTGCACAGCTTGATGGCCTCGCCCTTTTTATCTTTGCGGTCGATCGGGATCGCACCCAAGCAATGTTTGGAAAAATAGGTGAACACCGGATTGCGGAACCAATAGTCCTTGGCCGCGGTGATATAAAGAAATGTCCAGTAGCGGAACGGCACGGCGGCGGCGATGGAAACGGCGTCGAGGTGGCTGCCGTGGTTGGAAATTACGATGAGGCGTTTGTTCTCACGGTAAACTTTAGCGAAGTCACCGACGACTTGCAGGCGAATGTAAAAGCGAAATGCGATCGCCTTCATGTAAATGCCCCAGAGGGCGCGGAAGAACCAGCTGGTCAAATCGAAATGGCGCGTGAACAAAGGCAAGTGCTTGAGATGAGTGGGTAGCTGGGTCCATTGTTCGTTTTCGTAATTCCAGTCTTTCATTGCGGCAACTGCAGGTACCAGTAGATGTAGAAATACATCGGGCCGACGAAGATCAGCTTGTCGGCGCGGGTGAGCACGCCGTCGC
>JAYWAE010000317.1:0-1537 GCA_043782715.1 Pseudobdellovibrionaceae bacterium
CAAAACGAAAAAGTACTGCCGCTCTATGAAAAGAAAATCGCCGCCGGTGAGGTGCCGACTCATCGCGGGCATGTTCTGAGCGCGGAAGACCAAGCGCAGCGCGAGCAGATCTTGGGCTTTATGTGCCAAGGCGAAGTGCGCCTGCGCGATGCCGCGCAAGCCGCCGACGTGCGTTCATTTTTGGCCGACATGATCCAAGACGGACTGGTGAAGCTGCAAGGCGATCTTCTTTCGCTCACGGACAAAGGCCGCCCGTTCCTGCGCAATGCCAGCGTCGTGCTCGACCAACGCTTGCGCCGGCAGAAACCCGAAACGCGCGTGTTCTCACAAGCCTTATGAGACCTGTGACCGTGGTCGGTGCCGGCTTCTCCGGCCTCACTCTCGCGTACTACCTGCGCCAGCACGGCATGCCGGTGGAAATCCTCGAGCAGGGTTCGGCCGCCGGTGGATTGATCAAGACTCAGCACACGCCCTATGGTCTGGCCGAGACGGCGGCCAATGCGCTGCTCGCCGATGCCGGCGTTGAGAGTTTATTTGCCGATCTTAAGTTGGGTTTTGCAGGCATGCGGCCTGAGCGTACCAAGCGTTATATTTTTCTCGGCGAGCCCCGCCGTTGGCCAGTTTCGTTTTGGACATCACTCAAGATGCTGCCGCTAGCGGCGGGCTTGGGCCGTCCGCATGCGGGTGAGAGCATTGCGGCCTGGGGCGCGCGTACGGTCAACAGCCAGTTCGTCGACCGGTTGCTCGCGCCGGGTCTGCAAGGTGTGTATGCCGGCGACCCCAAGCGCCTGAGCGCGCCGCTCGTGATGGCGCGCCACTTCGCGCGCAAGCCACGCCGGGGAAGGCTCTCAGGCAGTGTCGCTCCGGTCTTAGGTATGGGTCAGCTGATCGAAAAGCTCACACAGAAATTAAAAGAACTCGATGTTCCGATCCAATATGAAAAAAATTTTCAGTTGCACGCGCGACCCGATGGACCCGTCGTTCTGTGCACCAGTGCTTGGGCTGCCGCCGAAGCGGTAAAACCTTGGCGCCCCGAACTAAGCGAGGTCCTCAGCCGCTGCGAAAGTCTGCCACTCATTTCCGTGACCATCTTTTTTCCGCGCGGCAAAAATCTGCGTGGATTCGGTTGCTTGTTCCCAAGCCAAGAGAACTTTCACGCCCTAGGCGTGCTGTTCAACGATTGCATTTTCACCGGGCGCGGTGAGCTGCGCAGTGAGACTTGGATTTTCGGCGGCGCGCTCAATCCCGACATCATGAAATTGAGCGATCAACAGGTGTTCGCGCAATTGGCCTCCAATCGCGGCCGTCTGTGCGGACGTGACGACATTCCGTTGCACTCGGTGGTCACGCGCTGGCCGCGGGCGATTCCGCATTACACGGTCGAGTGGGAGCGGGCGCTGAGCACGTTGACGGTCGATCGACCGTTGTTTTTACATGGTAATTATCTCGGAGCCTTGGGTTTGAGCTCCATTCTCGCCCGCTCGCGCGCGCTCAGTGAGCAGATTAAGGATCTTTATGCCCAGTAAGGGTTTGCTGC
>JAYWAE010000318.1:0-4143 GCA_043782715.1 Pseudobdellovibrionaceae bacterium
GGCGGGCCCGAAAAATTTGGGCCCGGAGAAAAAATTAAGAAAAGGAGAAACAGACATATGAACTTCAGAACCTACGATTTGGCCCTCGAATTCCACACACAGGTGACCAATGAAATCCAAGCGAAAAAGCTCAGAGGCCCGATGAAGAACCAACTTGAACGAGCCCTACTCTCTATCCCGCTAAACCTAACCGAGGGCGCCTCGCGCACGAGTGCTAAAGAACGCAAACGCTTCTATCTAATCGCACTGGGTTCGTTCAGAGAAGTGCACTGCCTGATCCGTCTAGCACGCATGACCAGCTTGGAGGCGCAAGCCGACAAGCTGGGCGCACACCTATACCGGCTCAGTCACCCGCACTGATGCCTTAACCTTAACCTTGACCGTTACCGGTCACCGATTTGTTGCCGGTGACGGTCAAGGTTAAGGTTAAAGTATCGGTGACCGTGGATGTATCATTTCGAGATTCATCAAAACCGTCGAATTCTTAGTGACTAGAGTTTCGCGTTTTTTTCTCACATTCAACCGACTCTCGTCGTGTGCCGAAGAGATGCCTGTGGGAGGTCCCGTCTATGCAACGAGTCCTATTGAGTTGTAAATCCATCGACGACGCTCGATTTCTCAAGACTTACATCGAGACCGAACTTCCCTATGAGGTTTTTTTAGCCTTTCAAGCTCAGGATATCGAGAGCTCTTTGAAAGCTAAAAACATTCATCTTCTGATGATGCAAACCGGAAACTTAGCTAAACAAGATTTAGCCTATGCCCTGCAATTGCGCGGGACTGGCTTTAACTATCCTATATTGATGATTACCGACTCCATCGGTGCGACCAACATTGAAGAGGTTAACGAAAAGCATAAGATCTATTTCATGGAGCGCCCGTTTGAACTCAAGACGTTGAAGGGCCTTGCCCGCAAGTTGATGAGCGCGCGTGCGGTGCCACAACAGGTTTTTCGCCGCTATCGCACCAATATTCAGGCGACACTGGAGACTTTTATTTCGGGCGATAAATTCGACACTCATATGTTCAATCTTTCGCGCGGGGGCGCTTACTTTGAGTTCCCTAAAAAGCCGGCCGTGGGCATTGGCGATTTGTTGCGTTTGAAAGTGCATTTGGCCGAAAAAGATCGGGATCATCAGGTTCATGGCCGGGTCGTATGGATGACCCACAAGGGTCATGCCGCTGGTGGTTACGGCTTGGGTGTCAAATTCATGAAGTCGTCGGATATTTACCGCAATCTCCTCGATAAGGTATAAACCGAGTCCAAATGTACTTTGCGGTTTCAGAAGACAAACACATTCTGCATTTGCGCTTCCACGCGCCGGACTCCGGCAATGCCCTGAGCTTGGCTGCTGCCCGTGAATTGGCGGGCATAGGCAAGCAGTACGCCAAATGGCCGGGAGTGGTGGCAGTGTCTTCCGGACATCCGACTCTATTCTGCTCCGGCGGCAATCTCTCGGACTACGCGAAAATGAAAGGCAAAGCCCCGGGCTTGAAAGTGAATCGTGAGATCACCCGTTGCCTTGAGGCCTTTTCTAAGTGGTCGGCGGTGAAGCTCGCATTGATCGAAGGCGATGTCTTAGGCGGTGGAATGGAGTGGCTTGCGCGCTTCGACTACCGCTGGAGTACTCCCTACGCTTTATTTAGTTTTTGGCAAAAGCGCATCGGCCTCTCACCTGGTTGGGGTGGTGGAACGGCCTGGTCCGCGCGCATCGGTGAATCGCGGATGCGCGGGCTCCTACTTGAGGCCCGCCTGCTTGGTCCCGATCGCGCGCTTGCACTCGGACTTGTGGACCGCCTGGTTGCCCCGGTCCGGCTACAGCTGGTTCTTGCGGACTGGTGTGCGGCCATGAGTTCGGAGGTGAATCCGGCACTCGGGCGTTGGTCGGCGAGGCAAGAAGCTGCGATCTTCACCTCTCTTTGGCAGGGCCCCGAGCATAAACGCGCACTTGCGCGCTGGAAAAAATAGCGCCAGCTGATCCGGAGCGCAAAATGTACCCTGCTAGTTCATGCCATTTCCACCAACTCGCGAATGGCTTTGCGAATACCAGTGAATACCTGGTGAGGAGTGGCCTCACTATACATATAAGCCGGTGACGTGACGATGCGGTGATCACGATCGGTGACGAAGTCATCGGCAGCACAGGCTTCAACGTGGGCGCCGGTCTTGGCGACTTCCGCACTGGTTTCATTGTGCGCGCCGACCGTGACCGTAATGCCTTTAGAGCCCAACACCCGGGCGATTAGCGCAGGCGCAATGCAGATGGCGGCGATAGGCTTTTCGGCCTGATAGAACTCGCGAATCACTCGTTCCGCATCGGGGATAACTTGGCAATCGGCGCCTTGTGCAAACCAAGTGCACAGATTGAGCGCAGCACCTGTGCCACCTGGAAACGCCAGGCAATCGAAGTCTCCGGCGCGCAACTCACTTAAGGGGCGAATGCGGCCGCGGGCGATGCGGGCCGCCTCCGTCAGAATGTTGCGCGTCTCGTCTGTTGGCTGGCTGGTGCGGTGATCTTCGACTTTGCATTCTATGTCGGGCGCGAAGATTTCAACCTGCGCGCCCGCTTCGGACAGAGCGATCAGGGTACTGACCGCCTCGGTGATTTCGGCTCCGTCGCGATTTCCGCAGCCGGAGAGTACCACGGCCGCGCGTTTGGTATTTTTCATGTTTACGGATCTAGCGTAAAGTGCGGAGGTTTGTCACTTCTTGAAATCTTCGAGATTGTAACAGTCACGCACATAAACCGTGCGCTCTTGAATAGGCACGAATGTGCTGCGGCAATCGGTCACCAGCGTGCCGTTGTATTGCTCGAAATACTCGCCGTAGGGAATGTACGGGGTGTCGAGGCTGAAGGCGAAATCAAAACTAATCTTTTGGTAGTTGGTGTCGTCTTGCCAAAACACCATGTCGAATTGCAAATAGTGAACATGCAGCACGCAATTCGGGATGCCGCCGCAATCCGCGCGCAGCTTCATCGCAGCCGGTGGATCGGCCGTCGCGTCTTCCTCGTGCAGATGGTGAAAGGTGATTTTTCCACTTTTGCCCAAAGTGGCGGCTTCCGCACGCAGGGATTCTGCACTCAGCGCATTCGGCGACGGTGCCCGCAACGCATCCGGAATGCTGCTCGTGCCGAGCTTGCCGATCCACAACGCGTCTTCCGTGTAGAGGTAGCGGTAGGAGCCCGAGTCGATACGCTCCTTCTCGATGATGCGATTGGTGAAGTGTGCCTCTGTGGGGGTGTCGGCCCGGTCGATGACTTCGACGTGGCGTTCGCCGAGGTCAATCGCGTTTTCCTCATTCTCAATGCGCCGGGTGTGCGAGTAGCGTACGAACTGCCCCTTGGCTAGATTCGCGAGCGATGCACTCTCAATGGCTTTGGAAAGTGCACCGTTGATCGTGGAGGAGGCGACCTCGGGTCCAAGATCCTCGCGCTTCGCCTTGGCTTGTTTACAGCCGGCGAGCATGACCAGGATCAGTGGGAGGCTAAGAGCCAACAGCAAATGAATGCCGGCCCACAGGTAGGTGGCGCGATCTTCATTCGAGTACGAATTGAGCTCCTCGTTTCGCATCATACGGAGTCCCAGCCCCAAATCCACATGGAGATTGGAAAGATTCTTTCGAAAGTGTCAGTGGTCGGTCCGTCAAATCCATGTAACTGTGAAGCCTTGGTTGGGCCGAAGATCAGGCGCACGAGATCCGAAGGCGAGTCGGTGCGAAATATTTCGTTCTTGAACCCGAGGTAGTATTGGCCATCGCGCGGCTCAAGCACTAGATCTTCGACGCCCAAATTGCGCACGTATTTTTTAATTTTTGCGAGAAAAACAGGCGGATTGAGAATCTTGATCATGCCGAGCACGCCTGAATGCTCTTTGCATCCATTGAGCGTGAGTTGGCGGATCAAATTGGCCGAATTGGCGGGTGAAATCAGGGTGAGCGGTTTGTTCTGGGTTTTGACCGCATAAGCCAGAAGCGGAAGCAGCTTCGAAACGCCGCCGCCCCATTCGTGAATGTAGTTGTCGAAGTCGGCGCCCTTGCCCGCAACCGCATAGGCCTGCAGACGGTTGTTCTCGTCCCAAGCGGTGAACACGTTGGCGTTGGGGATGGCGAGAAACTTGCGCACTTCATCGGCGGTGCGGATG
>JAYWAE010000319.1:0-4142 GCA_043782715.1 Pseudobdellovibrionaceae bacterium
TTTAGGAAAGTCTTTGCTGCCCGAAGCGAAGTAATGAATCGTGCCAAGCGAACCGTTGGCGAACTCGAGTGTGGTCGTGAACGTGTCTTGGCACTGACCAGAGGCGTAGCGTGTGTGCCCTGCCACGATTGGCGAGCCGGCGAAATATCGGAGCAAATCAAGGAAGTGGCAACCTTCACCGATCAAACGCCCGCCTCCCCGCTCTAGGTCTTGCGTCCAATGATCGCGCGGAACAGCGCCTGCATTCACAGTCATGATCATCGCTAGGGGTGCCGGAGGAAGTGCCGCCTTGAGCCTCTGCGTGAGCGAGGAGAAACGCCTGTTGAAACCCACAGTCAGAATCGGTGGGTTTGGCATGCGATGGAACTGGCTTTGTATTCGGTCCAGTTCAGCATGAGTAAGCGCGAGTGGTTTTTCAACGAACACATGCTGGCCGGCGGCGAGTGCACGGCAAACTAAGTCGGCATGGGTGTTGTGTGGGGTCGATATGACAACTGCATTCACCTGGGGATTGCCAATCACTAGGCCGACGTCAGTACCGGCGTTGGCGAACGAAAACTTTTTCGCCAAATGCGCGGCCGAAACGCCTTGTTTGCTCACGATCGAATGCAGCTCGGCCCCACTGGCTTTGAAGGCCGGCAGCAGCGTCGAATGCGCGAAACCTCCAGCTCCTATCACACCCACGCGCAGCCGCGCAGCCGTGTTCACCGGCCGGAGTGAACGAACGGTAGGAAGGCCTGGCGCCTGAGTGACGACGGTTGAGGCATCGGAATATTCCAAAACCAAACCTAAAACGTCGCGGCGTTCAGTAATCGAAGCGTACAACGCGGGCGCGTCTCTGAACGGCACGCGTTCGCTGATCAATTCGACCGGAGTGAGCGATCCGCGCGCCATCATAGCCAACACGGCTTGAAAATTTCTCTGCTCCGTCCAACGTACAAATCCGATCGGATAGTCGAATCCGCGCTGCTCGTAATTGTAGTCGTAGCGGCCGGGGCCGTAGGAGCAGGAGACTTGAAAGCTGATTTCTTTTTTAAAAAATTCGTCGCGCGAAAGTTTCAGTCCGGCGACGCCCACGAGCACAACGCGGCCTTTTTGCCGCGCCATTTTGGCGGCATTTTCAATCGGGCCGTTACTGTCAGTGGCGGCCGTGATCAACACACCATCCGCGCCGATGTCTCCTGTAAGCCGCAGAACCTGCGCTACGGCGTCCATGTTTTCATTCATGACAAAAGCGCGCGCGCCGAACTTTTCCGCCAGCTGAACTTTACGGGGATCGAGATCAAAGCCAATGACCTCACAACCATGAGCTCGCAAAAGCTGAACGGTTAGTAGTCCAATCAGTCCGAGGCCGATCACGACAAAGGTTTCGCCCAAAGTTGGATGCGCCAGACGCACACCTTGCAACCCGATCGCGGAAATGACCGAAAAAGCTGCGGCTTCGTCACTGACACCATCTGGCACGGCGGCGCATAGCAGCTCGGGCACACACACAAACTCGGCATGTGGGCCATTCGAAATCACCCGCTGCCCGACACTGAATAAGCGCACATTGCGGCCGGTCGCCACAACCACGCCGGCGTTGCAGTAGCCAAGCGGCATCGGTTGATCGAGTTTATTGCGAACCGCATCGAGCGTAGGTTTGAGCCCGTCGGTTTTGATTTTGTTGAGGACTTGTTTCACTTTTTCAGGCTGGCTCTTGGCTTTGCCGATCCAACTGGCGCGGCCAAACTGCAGAAGCATCTTCTCGGTGCCAAGAGAGACTAAACTACGGCTGGTTTTGATTAGAACTTGATCCGGTCCGCATTGAGGTTGCGGAACGTCAGCCAATTCGACCGAACCGTTTTTTAAATCCTGTAATATCTGAAGCACGCGCTCGGACTCCTTACGCTTCTGGATTCAGGCTGAGCAACGCATCCCACGTCTCGCGGCGGCTTTTGGGCCACGAGTATTCGAGCGAACGGCGCCGCGCCTCTTCTCCCATTTTAGCGAGCCGGGCGGGATCATCAATAACGTTCAATATTAACCGACAAAGGTCCTCGGGCGCATAGGGATCAAAGTAGAGCGCCCCCGAGCCCGCAATTTCAGGCATAGGTTCCAAATTCGAAGACAGTACTGGCCGGCCGGCCGCGAGCTTTTCCAGCAGTACATTCGGGCAATTCTCGCAGCTCGACGCGAAAATGTTGATTTTGGCGTGGTGATAATACCCCGGCAATGACTCGTACGGCACTTTGGGAATGAGCACGACTTCTTTCTGCAAATCTAGTCTCTGTATTTCGCCTCGCACCAGGTCGCCATACGGACCATACTCGGGTCCGGCGAGTACTAGCTTTTCGCGAGTCTGTGGCCGGAGCTTACGGACTTCGGCCCAGGCGCGCACGACCTCGACTTGGGCTTTGTAGAAATTGAGGATCGAGACATATAAAACGTATTCTGCGGGCAATCCCATGGGACGAGGACCACCGCTTCGAAATTTTTCATCGAGTCCATGATAGATCACCATTGAGCGCCCAGCCCGCGATGGCAATGCTTTGTCGATCACCTGCTTGGCGAATTGAGAAATAAAAATAACCAGGTCGGCACGACGGAAATCCCGGCTGAGCAATTGGCGCAAAATCCAATAGCGCATTCGTTTGAAACCCAAATAAAAACGCCCGCTCTCCTCAGGAGCAAATGGCAACATGTTACGAAACGCGATGATCTCCCGGCTGGAACGGATGCGGCACCATGGCAATGTTCCCGAGGGTTGATAATAGACTCCGACTGCGTGAGCTTTTAGATAATTTGGGAGCATGAAGTTTTCCCAAATCAGGCGGTGCAGCCGTGAACGCTGTGCAAACTCCGCATGCACGCGCACTACGTTCGGATGCTGCGGAACCTTGCCCAGCAATTCATCGGGAAGCGCCAAGTGAATCTCGACATCAGGTACCTCCTGAAACAGGTGAATCAAATATGTTTGTCCGCCACCCTGCAAAGCGGAGAGCCCGTTGACGAAAATTTTTTTCATTTTTCCCTAGAGAGAGCATGGGTCGACTTATGACGAGCGATTGTGATGCTCCGGTAAAGGGGTAAAATAAGATTGAGGCGGTCTTGTAATTCTTGCTGCGAAATCATGCACTGAACTCTAGATATATAAGTTAACTGGTTTTTGCACACCAAGACTAACATTTTTTATGTTCGATTCTCTATGGGGCTTGACGAGATTTTGGTCCTGCTTCAATTCATGCGAGTGAAATTTGCAGACAGTGTTTTGCGCCAGCCGCTAAACTGAACGCCCCAAGGAGAACCATTCAATATGTGCGGAATTGCCGGACTGCTCGATACCACAATGTCGCCGAGCACGCTCAAAGAGTCGGTTTCCACCATGCTGCAAACTCTCGAGCATCGCGGCCCGGACGATCAAGACCTTTGGCAAGACGAAGGCATCGCGCTCGGTCACAGGCGGCTCAGCATTCTGGACCTCTCTCCGCTCGGTCGGCAGCCCATGCATTCGCACGACGGACGCTGGGTGATCGTGTTCAATGGCGAAATATACAATTACCGTTTACTGCGCAAAACGCTCGAACACCAGCATTCACACGCCTTTCGCGGACACTCCGACACGGAGGTGCTGCTCGCGGCGGTAGCCTACTGGGGGATTGAAAAGACGCTGAATGAGATCAATGGCATGTTCGCCATCGCGCTGTGGGACAAACGCGAGAAGCGCCTGCACTTGATGCGCGATCGCATGGGCGAAAAACCACTCGCATTCGGCTTGGTGGATCGTGGCCTCGCTTTTGCGTCGGAGGTGCGCGCCTTCACAGCACTCAAGCGCCAACTCCCGCGCCTTAATATGCAGGCGCTAGCTATTATGTTGCAGTTCAACAATGTGCCCTCGCCACTCACGATTTTCGATGGTATTGCGAAGCTTCCGCCGGGCCACTGGCTTTCGCTGTCGCCTGACCACGTGAGCGACCGGCGGATTCCTGAAAGCCGTGCCTACTGGTCGGCCCGGCAGGCCTTTGACCTGGGATTTCGTGAACGGCGCGATGTGAGTGAAGCCGAGGCAGTTGATCAGCTAGACAAACTTTTGCTCGACGCCACGAATATCCGCCTCGAGTCTGACGTTCCACTGGGCGCTTTCCTCTCAGGTGGAGTCGACT
>JAYWAE010000320.1:0-10969 GCA_043782715.1 Pseudobdellovibrionaceae bacterium
TGTCTGTGCTTTTAAGGACCAACGCCTTGGTGGTCGCGGTTGGAACTTGAATGCCATTGGCGCCGGTGAAAACATTGGCGCCGTTCTTCAACGGAATATTGTTCGAAAGCAAGGTGTCGCTCAGGGTGCCACTGTTCAAATCCGAAGCCGAGCGCGTCGTCAAATCCGCGATGCTCGATACGGTTTTATCGACTTGCGCCCAGGTGTAATCATTCGTCTGCGCAGTCACCGCGCCCACGCGGCCAAAGACGCTCGAGACGCCATCGACACCGGTGGAAACTTTTTTAACCGCCGAGCCATTCCAGAACATGACTTCACCGGTCGTCGAGTTGAACCAAGTGGTGCCGGCCGCCCCCGCTCCCTGTGTAGTCAATACTCCCACTAGCAAGGCCTCTTGTGCGGTTGTGTACCGGCCGATGCCGACCGTGCCGCCGACGTTAAGATTTCCCATCACCGTCATGTTCTGTGAACCGTCGATGTTTACGGCCTGGGTACCACCGGTGAAAAGCTTGAGGCCGTTGCTGCCTTCACTAACTTGGATCGAGGCGCGATTGGTCGCGCCCGAGTTGAAGTCCATTCGCATGACGCCGCCGCCGCCGGCCGCCGCCGTCATGCGCAAGGACGGCGCCGTTTTATAGATCTCCAAATCGGCATTGGCGTTTGTCGTGCCGATCCCGACCACCGAGCTCGACCCGGTGGCATAGATATTTGAACCCGTTGTGACCGCGCCAGTGAACGCGCCGCCACTGATCTTGGCATATAGCGAGTCGTGATTGTGCAACGAAGACGCGTCGCTGCCATCGACCAACGATGTGATCGTGCCTTGGCTGATTGGTCCGACGGTTTGCACGAATCCAGTTGCGGGAATGCCTTGCAAAGTATTCGAGTTCAAGGCGAAAGGCGCGGCACCAATACTTTGCATTTGCGCCATCGGCGTACCGGCAACTACCAACTCCAGGCGGCGATAGTCGCTCGTGGCCGGCGTGTAGGTGGTGCCGCAAGAAGTGAGCAAAGGCACGTCGTTGCTAAACACAGCCGAGAAAGTATTCGCAGGTCCGGTCGTATTGGTTGGCCATCCCAGGCTGGTCGCGAAGAAACCATTCAGATTCGGAACCACAGTCTGCGTGTCTTCGTACAAATAACAAGCACCCGTCGGCGGATAAACGCGGAAGTTGACCACACTCGGCACCGTGATGGGATTTCCACCCGCATCCGTAGCGCGGCCCTGGAACGGCAAGAACGCAGGCACGGAATTTTGCGCCAGCGCAGGTGCACTGGACAAAATCGCCGTCAAAATAAGAAGAACCAGGTTCCGCTTATGGCCCATAGTTGGCGTCGATCATGCTTGGCTTGATCGTCACCGCTCCGTTCGTCATCGTGGATTTGGTAAAGGCGTGATCGATCATGCTGGCGGAGCCAGCGGCCCCGTCGGGATCGATCTGACCTGAGGTCACCAGTTGAAATTCATGCGTACCTGTCGGCCCGCCCCATTTGACTAAGGCGTGGGCACTCTTGGTGAAGCCGCCGTCAGTCGTCGAACGCACGTAGATATTCGAGATGCTGCTCACGAATGTAGGAATCACAAACGCGCCGTTTACGCAGCCGCTCACGACCTCCAGCCAAACTGTTTGATTGTAGGAGTACTGCAGGCCTTTGCCCCGCATGTCACATTCACCGTGTAAATCATAGTTATTGAATTGCGAAACGAATGACGCAGAAGATTGTCCGCCGAAAGTGGGCGGATGAATCGTGACAGTTTCTTCAACCGTCCCACTTGGAGATTTTGGGCAGCCCATCATGAGCAACACTGCAGCCGCCAAAAAAATTCTACAAAACTGCATATGTACTTAACGGGTGATTTGACGAATTCCTAAACATTTATAAGAACTTAATTGAAACTATACGTCTGTTTCTAAAACAGCGTGAACTCAGTAAAACGTCCTGTTCCGAGTCGACTCGGGCAGTCCCGCCCGACTTCCCGAATGAACCTGAGGCTTTCCCAAAGTCGAGTACTGTTGGATTTGGATGCGCCAAATTCGTCTTGGAATGAGAGGCCTAGATTTGGGGCGGGCTAGTTTGAAACGCAGAGAGTCTCTGCCAGAGCGGTTCTCCGACTATGCTTTGGTCGACGTCGAGTGTTTAATTTTTTTTCAATTGGCCCACACAATCTGTTTACAGGACCTGGGCTAAGAGCGGGCAAAAAGCAAATTCACGGCGGTGCCTTTTTCACCCGGGCCGGCTGCAAGTTCGATTTTCACTTTGTGCAGGCGCGCGATTTCCGATGCGATTGAAAGCCCCAGCCCCGATCCGGGAACGACGTGCGACGGCTCCACGCGCGTAAAGCGTTCGAAAATTTTAGCCCGCATCTCCGCCGGAATTCCCGGCCCGGAGTCGGTCACACGTACTGTAATCGTCGACGCCATTACCGACATGGCGAGGTCAACGGTCGAACTTTCGGGTGCGTATTTGATCGAGTTCTCGATGAAGTTTTCAAACATCGAGTCGAGCAGGTCCTCATCGCCTCGGATCACGCCCTCGAGTTCACCACCCGGAACTTCACTCGAGAAGTGCGTGGTCAGTTGCACCTGTTTGTTGCGCGCCAGCTTCTGTAAGCGAGCCACCACGCGCAGCAAAACCTCGTCCACACGTACCGGGTGCAGCGCGATGGTGTCATGACCGGCATCGAGGCGCGCGAGTAACAAAAGATCCTGCACCAATTGAATGAGGCGGTTGATCTCCACCCCAACTGAAGAAAGCGACTCTTGAATTTCGACTGGTGATGGATTTGATTTTTTCAACAGGTCCAACTCACCTTTGAGAATCGTCAGCGGCGTGCGTAACTGATGAGAAGCGTTGGCGATAAAGCGGTCTTGACTGGCGAAGGCTTTGTCGAGGCGATCCAGCAATCCGTTGAACGTGTCGGCCAATTCACGAATTTCATCCTGAGCTTCCGGCACCGGGATACGCTCGGCGAGATTGCCGACGCCGGTGATCGCGGCGGCTTTGAGAGTCATATCATGCACGGGTTTCAAAGCCCGACGTGACATCCAAATACCCGCAGCTCCCGAAATCAAAAGAAACGCCGGAATACCGGCAAAGAAAAACAGCAAAAGATCGCGCTGCTCCTGATGCGGGAGATCGAGTGGCACGGCCACTTGCAAAATCAACGGCTGATGCCAATCGGGATGGTGCGCCCAGTACGTCACCAGTCGCAAATCAGCGGACGTTGATTCCACGCCCAGACTCGCAGTGCGCAATGTTTGGAAAACCGCCTTTTCCAATTCCAACCGGCGCAGGGTCGTGTCCTCGAGCGGCAACGAATTGTTTTTAAGTGAGCGCGAATGCATCAGCGGTTTTCCCTGCGCATCGCGGATCTCGAGAAAGCTGCCGCCCAAGTGGAACGGGAAAAGTTTTCCCGCATCCGACATTTGCGAGTTCACCACCACCAGCCGTCCCATCGAGTCCATCTCGAGGTTGCTGCTGATGTCGACTGCGAAATTGTAGAGCGTGGTATCAAACGCCTGGATCTGCGTGGAGATAAAATACTGGAAGAGAACCGTACAAAACACGGCCAAGCCGACACCGAAAATGCTCAGGTACAGCATGGCCATGCGCCAGCGGATACCCTGGCGCCGGAACGTGATCATGACTCTCCGGTTTTCTCCCCGCCGCCCGAAAACGCCGGGCCCGTGCCGCCGATTTTATCGCCGCGACGGAGCACGTAACCGTATCCGGTCAAAGTATGCAAAAGCCTGGTGGGGAACGGTTCGTCGATTTTCTTACGCAAGTGGCGCACGTAAACGTCGATGACGTTGCTTTCGTTGTCGAAGTGCACGTCCCAGACGTTCTCGCCGATTTCGGTGCGCGTGAGCGGCCGGTTGGCATTGCGCAGAAAGTACTCGAGCAGCGCGAATTCTTTTTGCGTGAGCGGGATCTCGGTACCAGCCCGCCGCACACGGCGCTGCACCAAGTCCATATTGAGGTCTTCAAATTCCAATTTGGTGCGTCCGCCCTCTTTGCGGCGGAGCAACGCGCGGATGCGCGCCAACAGTTCATCGAATTCGAACGGCTTGGCAAGATAATCGTCCGCGCCCGAATCCAAGCCGCGCACTTTGTCGCGCGTCGAATCGAGCGCCGTCAGCATCAAAATAAAACCTTTGAATCCTTCGTTGCGCAATTGACGGGCGACGTCCATGCCGTTGCCGTCGGGCAACATCACGTCGAGCACCACCAAGTCGAATTCTGAATTGGCCGAAAGGGTCAGCCCGGCACTCGCGCTCTCCGCGGCTTCCGCCACATAGCCGGCCTCTTGCAGTCCTTTTTTGATAAAACTTGCGGCTTTTTTCTCGTCTTCAATTATCAGCACTCTCATTTTGATCTCCATCAGGAATATCGCTCCTGTGAACTCAAACTACATTCCCTAGTTTAGCACCGCAATCGCAATTAATGTCTTTTAATTCAACTTTCATTTGCGCTTCAGTGGAGTTTGGTAACTTGATTTCAGAGCAACGGAATTACCCCTTTCGTCTCCTTAAGTCTGTACCGGTGTTGGAGGAGTGCTAGGTCTCCTCCAACACCACCCTCCTTACAAAAAATCGGATATCCGATAGCGAGATATCTGAGATCCGATATCTCAGGTGCCTTGACTCCAAAGCCACCCCATCTTTAAATAATTCGAACTGAACTCCGGGAGCTGTTTTGAATTGGATTGTTACATTACTCGTTTTCCTGTCGCCCGCGGCCCTTGCCAAGGGGCATAAAGCCCATGTGGCGGCGTCTAAGCCGTTCCCCAGCAAGATTCACCTGACTAAAGTCGGGGCTTGTGCGGTGGCGGATGCTAAGAAAAATGTGATGGTACTCAAGCAATGGCATCTTGCTCCAAAATCCGTCACCAAGGGTTTTAAGGAAAAATATCCACAGGAGAAGAATCAAACCGCGATTTACAAAGTGATCGAAGAAGGCGTGAAGCGTGGCGAGTTGCAGCTACTCGTGAGCGAAGGTTGCGAGGGCGAGATCGACGAAAAATTCACGCCCACGTTCAATGGTTGGGATTTCGCCAGCCTCAAAGTGCAGAGCCAAACCAAGGCGTACGAAAAAATCATCACATTGGTCCCGCTTAAAATCAAAGCCAAGTATGGCGACAAAATCCAAACCGTTTGCGGTGACAGTGAAGCGCTGATTCAAGAGGGTAACTTGCGCCTGAGTAACTTGCGCGGATGGATGGGTTTCATCGATCGTCTTGGCGAGAACAAAGGCACTTCCGATCAGACCAAATTGTACTCCGAGTCGGCGGCCGAACTGCTGAAGGCGCCCAAAGACACGCCGATCGACAAACTCGTGGTGCAAATCAAAGAGCGCATCAAGCAGGATCTCGACGGCTATTACAAATCACTCAACGCCCGCAATGATTCCTTCGTCAAAACACTCGTGGAAAAAGATTTCGAAAAAGCGGCGATCGTCGTCGGCGGAATGCACGCCGCGGACCTGCGCGACAAGCTGGAGAAAGCCGGATTGGGTTGCGAAATCTTCGAACCACCCGGCTATCAGCGCGATGACGAAAAACTCGTACAGGATTTTCAAAAGACGCAGTAGACGCCGGAGCCGTTCAGCCCCGGCATTGCCTTACCCGTCGATCTCGCTCTCGGGCACGGCCGGAGCTGGTCCACCCGGTTTGATGTCTTTCCCTTCGGGCACGGCGCCTGGAGCTGGAGCCGCATCCGGATTCACGACTCCACCTTTGCAGCCGCCTACGGCACGGGCGCGAATGGCGGCCATCGCTTTGCACTCCGTGCAATACAGAGCTTGGAAGCCGGCGTCGCCCGTTTGCGGCATGCAAAACTTGCCGAAATGTTCGTCCATCGCGGACTTCATTTTGTTCCACTCTTCTTGCAGTCCGACGTCACCAAAGGTCACATCACCCTTACCCGGGTCGCAAGTCGTGGTCGGAACTCCCGGGTACGTCTTGCCGCCACGTACAAGGTCATCCTTGCCCGAAGTGCGCACCTCCTCATACCAAGCATTGCAGCGCCGGGTGAGGTCGTAGCCCGCTTTTCTGCCGTAGGGCACGCACTTCTCGTGCGGAAATTTTTTGCCGCCGCCAATATCGGTCGCCAGGCAGAACAAAATGGGATTACACAAGGCTTCGTTCGCCTTGCACGGCGACCTGGAGCCATCAGGGAACGCCGTCACGATTTTGCAGCTGCCCTTTCTCTTCTCTTTGGTTTTGTAGTGCGAGAAAAAACCGCCCGAGATGCAAACGTCATTGCTGCGATCGGCACGAAAGGCGGTGACCTGCGCGGCGGCCGCTTTGTAGGCTGCGCCACCGGATTTCTTGAGGTCATATATGTCTTTGCAAGTGAAGGCGCTCTCGCCGCATGTCACGTCCTCACTCGCACCGTCGACAGGAGCCTTGACGTTGGCGGGCAGGTCGGCCGGTGCAACCACGCTAGTGGGGGCGACCGGTTGATCTTTGCTCGCATGCACGCCCACGTCGGTATTCACGACGCCAGGATCTTGGCCTGCGACCGTAGGTTGCGTCTGCTCTTTCGATTTTCCGTCGAAGTAACCATCCGGCAACCACTGCTTCTTGGCGATCTGCTCTTGCCGGCCCTCCACCCCGACCGGCCCGTGGGTTGTCGCGGTCAAAAGATCCCAGCTGGTTTTGGGAATGCAAACCCAATAGTTGTCGAGCATCGGCAAATCGGGATCGGCTACTTTTTTCGCACCTGCGGGACAAGGACCTCCGCCATAAATCGTGGTCGCCCCTTCTTCACTGCCGAGCACACAAGTGCCGAGGCGCTTGTTGAAAATCAAACCGGAATCCGCGCAGCTCCAGCCCCGTCCATCCACCCAATTCGGCCGGCCGGCCATGGGCTGATCCAAAGCGCTGCTGGGTGCAGGCGTGACCTCTGCGGCTTCCGCCTCGGGCGCGAACTCCATTAGCCGGATTAAGCGGGCGATCTTCTCGTGCATCAATTCGCCATCCGCAGCCGCGGTCTCAAAAGAGGAGCTGCGGTCTTCCATCGCGATCAGAACTTTGCGTAAATCGCGGATGTACGCCATACGCTTCTTGGAACTCAAGCGCATCAGCTCCTGAAACGAGAGAATCTTGATGTTGGGTTCGCGGTAAACTTTCTTGGTCGCATTTGTATCCGCATGCGCTCCCGTGTTCGTCCCGGCGTGGGCGTTTGCCGCGCAACCCAAGGTCACCGCAAGTGTGAGAAATAAGCGCATGAGAATGCCTCCTGAGAGCTTTAGTTTATAGGAGCCAGAGGGCGCCTGGCCATGAGACCTTCGTAGTGATCTGCAGCCTACGCGCCACCCTGGGAACGCTCTCTGCGGCTCCAATACGGCGCCCGTGTCCATGAGTTAGACGGCTGTCGTGCACCCTGGGCAGCACGCAACCCGTTGAAAGCACTGCTAGTCGCAGCATTTCCCAGCAGCGAAATGAGTGGAATTAAGCTTGCTCATATTCAAAGTATGTCGAGAAATCTGGCCAGCGAAATTTTCTCCCTCAAGGGCTACGTGCTCGTTGTCGTGCTGTACTTTTCGCTTTCGACCGTCGCCAATTATCTCATCTAATTCGCGCGCCGCGGGCAGGCGGAATCATTACGCCCATCGCGTGTGCTGGTCGCGCTTCCCGATAGTCACCATGCGACTTCGGGCCAGCTGCCTTGCCAAAAACAGCAACCGGTTTCACGCTGTTTACTCTTTCTTGATTACTCCCCCACGCCATGAAGTTTTGACAACCCGTGTTCTGAAATGAGAATGGTCTCGCTACGCATGCAACTCTTCTTGCTGCCTACTCGGCTGTGTTGCTCGCCTGAGCAGTCATGAAAATACGCCGCAGGCGGCAAAGTGAACTACCTAGACTGAGGGGCAATTCGGGCGATTCACCTTTACTGGTATCGCGCGCCAACCGAAAATGTAGGTATGAGTGATAATAGTTCGCCCAAGCCCCCGACCGTGAAAGCATTCATGAGCCAGGTTCTAATCTCGCTCGAAGCCGAAACCACGCTCGAAGACGCCGCCCAGTTTTTCGCGACTCACAAGTTGACGACAACTCCGGTCGTTGCGAAGAACGGCGACATTCTGGGAGTGCTCAGCGACTTTCAATTGCTGCGTTTTCTACTGCGCGCGCGCCAAGAGGGCAAAAAGAAAACTTGCCTCGGCGACATCAAAGAGGAACTCGATCCCGTGGTTACGATCAATGAAGAGGATTCGATCGTCGCCGCCTTTCGCATGATGATCCAATCGCCCAACCACCGCATCTACACGTTGCACGGCACTAAGCTCGCGGGCGCACTCAGTCCTAAAGATCTTTTATTGTACATGGCAGGCGTCAAAGACCGCGGCCCCGGCGCGCTCGACTCCGTGGTGCAAAAGCAGCTCGAGAGCATCCTGAGGGAACTCAGCGACACCCGCCGCATGCTCTCTGATTTTCAACAGATGTTCTACGATTCACCCTACCTCATGCATTCAGTCGACATGACTGGCAAAATCATAAATGCCAACAAGATGATTCACTACGTGCTCGGCTACGAAGAAGGTGAACTGGTTGGCAAATCATTACGCCAGCTCTATCCGCCCGAAAATTACAAAAAAGCCATGCAGGGACTGGAGACCGTGCGGGCTCTGGGATTCCACCCGTTGGTCAACGTCGTGATGGTGAAAAAAGGTGGCGATCCCATCCGCATCGACGTCGCGTCGACTCTTAAAAAAGACAGCACCGGCAATCCCGAAGGCACCATCACCGTAGGCCGATTGAGTGACTCCTACCGCATGTTGAATTACTTGCAGAAGGCCGCACAGCTCTATTCCAAGAAGCTTCCGCAAAAAAAATCCAGCTAAGGCGATCGCGGCCCGAGCTGAGAACCAATAGAATACTTTTTACGTTTACCTGCGGGTTTAAGCTTCTCATCGCCGCCGGGCTTGGCTATATTGCGCGGCTACGGAGGCCACTTGCGCATCGCCAGATTAAAACCCTATATAACGACAATTCTGGTCGTGATCGCGGTCACGCTTTTCAAAATCGCCGTCAATCGTTTCACCGGCGCCGACATCCCATTCTTGCTTTACTATTCAGCAATCATTCTGAGCGCGTGGATCGGCGGCCTCCGGCAGGGCATTTTCGCCACCGCCCTGACTCTTGTTACGACGCACGGATTGTTCGTTTCGCCATTTTATTTTTGGACCATGCCCGCCACCTATCCACTCCGCTATGCACTCTATTCTTTTGACGGTGTCCTAGTCGCGCTGGTTTGCTCCGCCTTGCAAAAATCCAGACAGCGTGCCGAAAAAGCCCTGCGCAGCACGACCGAAGCACGTGAGGCGGTCGCACAGAGCGAGTTGCGTTTTCGCCGCGTCTTCGACAGCAACATGATTGGCCTTATGTTCACGCGCGAAGACGGCGCGATCGTGGACTGCAACGATTACGTCCTCGATATGCTCGGGTACACGCGTGCAGACCTGCGCGCAGGTCTGTTGAACTGGCGTGTGATCACACCAGCGGAATATCTCGAGGTCAGCCAGACCGCACTGCGCGAGCTGCGCGCGGGCGAAGCCATCATCCCATTCGAAAAATTGTACGTGTGCAGCGACGGTACCCAAGTGCCCGTACTGATCGGCCCGACCCGCCTCAGCTCCGATCAGATCGTGACCTTCGTACTCGACATCAGCGAACGCAAGCAGGCCGAAGTCGCGATCACCGACTCGCACTCACGCCTCGAGGAGCGCGTGCACAAACGCACCAAAGAGCTGAGTGAATCGACCAAGCGGTTGCAGCAGTCGCAATCCTTTCTCGATTCGGTGATCGAGAATCTTCCCAACATGGTTTTCGTAAAAGATGCCAAAGAGTTGCGCTTCGTGCGCTTCAACCGCGCCGGCGAACAGCTGCTTGGCTATGAACGCGCAGACCTGCTCGGGAAGAATGATTTTGATTTTTTCCCTAAAGAACAGGCCGAATTTTTTCAAAGTAAAGACCGCGCCGTCATCAACGCCCGGGTGGTCCACGATATTCCTGAGGAACCGCTGTCGACCAAATCCGGCCTGCGCTACTTGCATACCAAGAAAATTCCTATTTTTGGGCCTGACGGCGAACCGCAGTACCTGCTGGGCATATCCGAGGACATCACCAGCCGCAAAGCCGCCGAGCAACAACGCCTGCGCCTTATCCAAGAGCAAGCCGCCCGTGCCGAAGCTGAAAAAACCGCCGAGCAACTGCGTTTTTTATCCGAAGCCAGCGCGGCCCTGAGCGAAACCCTCGATATGAAGGCGATGCTCGACGGTTTCGCGCGCATCGTGGTGGCGAGTTTCGCCGACTGGTGTGAGATCGTCGTGGTCGATCCCGACGAATTGCGCATCGAAGAAATCACCACCACTCATCGTGACCCGGACTTGCACGCCATTGGTACGCAATACCGCCGAATGCATCCCATCGATTGGACGTCCGACGAAGGTATCGCACGTGTAATTCGCACCGGCCAGCCGGAACTGCACGCGGTCGTGACGCCTGAAATGATCGCGGCAAGAGTGCAAGATCCTGTACAGCGCGAATTGCTACTACGTCTGGGAATTCATTCGGTCATTCTCGTGCCACTGCGCAGTTTTGGTCGCGTGGTCGGTTGCCTCTCTTTGATATCGAGTAGTCCGGCGCGCGTCTTCTCGCAGCTCGATTTGTCGCTGACCGAAGATTTGAGCAAACGTGTTTCCGTGGCGATCGAAAATTCGCGCCTGCTGCAGAAGGCGCAGGAGGCCAGCCGGGCGAAGAGCGCGTTTCTGGCCAATATGAGCCACGAAATCCGCACGCCCCTCGGCGCGATGCTCGGGTTTGCAGAACTCATGCAAGACGGAATGCTTGACCCGGAACAGAAAAAATATCTCTCCACCCTGACCCGTAACGGCAAGCAGCTCCTGCGCATCGTCGATGAGATTCTCGATTTTTCGAAGGTTGAATCCGAAAACATTCAAG
>JAYWAE010000321.1:0-10914 GCA_043782715.1 Pseudobdellovibrionaceae bacterium
TATTAATTTCAACGGCTTAGCTGGCGTATAGAAAATATAGCGCAGCGGATAAGTTGAAACGCAACGCCGCGCCGTGCAAATGTTAGAAATGCCCTTAAATTCCTCAGATGGACAAACCGAAGCTACTCCGTCTTTTTCGCTTGCGCCAAATGCCGGCCAAAGGCGTTCATAACAAATAAGTGAAGCCGAGCCTGCGTGTACTGATAAATAAACCACGGTAACGCCGGTCTAAAATCGTGAATGGCCGACAAAACGTAGCGTCGATTGAGCACCACGCGAAACTCCAGCCGACCCTGGTTGGCCTTCGACACCAAAAGGCCGCCGACAATGTACATAAGCTGCCGGTCGGCGTCGCTTCTCTCGGCGTGCAAATCGAGCTTGAGCAAAACCGGCTTGCCCGTAAACAAAGAGAAGAGCACGGCCTGTCCAGCCATGCTCACGCGAATCAGTGGAGCCAGAAAACGGGGCAGCCACTCTACGTACTGCAATTTCACCCAGTCGGCATCTTTTCCTGCCGGTAACGGCAAGCGCTGGACGGAGCGGACGGTTTTTCTCTTCACCTTGAAGCGAAAGAGTGAGCCTCCGGCGTGGAGCTTGAGCGTAGCTTTGTCGAGCAAGTCGAAATACGTACGTTCAGACCATTCACTCGAGAATAGCTGGCCGCGCCGTGCCACCATGGGATGGGCCAGCGATTCGATCAGCGGATAGACCAAATTCTTAGGTGTGTTTGTGATCAGACTTACCCACAGACGAGAAAGCGTCGGGGTGAAAAACGGTACGGTTAAAAAATACCGCCGCTTTCCTAGCCGGCGCGCCGTATCGCGCATCATCTGAATGTAGGTGATCGGTCTGCATCCCGCGAGATCATAAGTGTGCCCCACATGTTTCTCGTCGAGAGCCGCCGTCTGAATGGCGGTCAACACCGTGGCTAAATCAACGGGCGTGGTCAACGTCTGAGTCCACTGCGGGCAAATCATGACCGGCAAACGCCGCACGAGCTTGAGCAGAATTTGGAATGAGGAACCCGCATCACCTAAAATCAAACCGGCACGAAAGACCGTCGTGGGCAGCTTGTATTGGGCAAATGTCTCTTCGACTTCGAGGCGGCTTTGCAAATGTAGGGATAAGTGCGCTTCCTCTGGAATCAAACCTCCGAGGTAGATCAGCTGCTTCAAACCACCGCCCGCGACTGCTCGCGAAAAATTGTCGGCCAACAACAAATCATAGTCGGCGAAGCTGCCTTGATCCAGTTGCGCCGTTGGGCCCATCGAATGCACCAAATAAATAGCCAGGTCGGCTTGTGCAGGAATCGCGGCTTCAATCGACTTGATCGAAAATAGATCACACGCCTTCCACTCCACCCGTGCGTCGTCAGACTCCTGCTGACTACGCGAAAGGGCCGTAATGCGAGCCTGTGGAAACTTTTCGAGAATGCGCGGGATTACGGCACGGCCTACGTATCCGCTTGCGCCTGCGATTACGATTTTAGGTTCATTCAACGGACACGCTCAGGCCCCGCGTCTGCACGCTTGTAGAACGACAAGATGACTTCGCCGAGCGCGACGCCCCACTTGGACATTTTGGAGTGATTCAACATGACCCGCTCATCCATCAAGTACATCCAGTCGTCGAAATTCACCTGATAATGCGATCCATCGACATCGAGATCCAACACATAATTCCAGCGGAAAGTGTTCCCCGCGACCTCGCCGGTGGCTTGCCCGACCACATCAGCAGCCGTGCCGATGTATTTTCCGTCGGCCTGCTTGCGCAATGTCCACACCCTTTGACTGTGGGTGCCGTCGGAGTAGTCGAATTTTTCATCCATTGTGCCGACGCCCTCCCGCCATGAGGCCTGAATCAGGCAGTGAAAGCGTTTTTTCACCCGGCCCGCGCGGTCTTTGAAAATGCCATAAGCGTCGAGCGTGCCGTTCAAGTAGGTTTCGAGCTGCAAGGTGGGGAGGTCGTGGCTGTACTCTTTGACATTCACGGACGAACAACCGGCAACGCTGAGTACGAGTGCGGTAGCTGAGATATAATTGAGAGTCTTCATTTTAGTCTCCGTTTTTTTGCGGGCCGGTTTAAGAGCTGGCGCAGATTGCGGTCTAGCTCTTCAAATCGTCCGAGAATTTGAAATGGGCGCTGCAAAGACAAATTGAGATTGGCGCTGTTCGGGCCGGCCACCCAGAGCTCAACCTGCGGTCCGAGCTGGCGGTCCAAAAAGTGAATGAGCTGAAAGATGTCCTCTTTCGCGCCATTCACTTGCGACAAGGTCGTGACCAAAAGCAGGTGAGTGGCGTCGGCGCGCAAACAGGTTTGGCAGAGATCCGCTTTCGGCATGTTGGGACCCAAATAGAGCCGGTCAAATCCATGCAACTTTGCCAGCGTGTTTGCGACTAACAATCCGATTTCGTGAAAATCTCCCTCGGGCGCGGCAAATACGAGGCGCATGGGCGGCTTGATGCGCCGGCGCGGCGGGCGCAGTGCATGTAGAGACTCTTTGATGTACGAGGAAAGAATATGTTCCTGCGCGATAGAAAAATGACCGGCCTCGACGGCCTCACGGATCTTACCCAAAAGCGGAAGCAAGAAATCGAAAATAAATCCAAATGGTGTGCGGCGTGCGCGCGCGGTCTCTATACCCGAGGCGACTTCGACCCATTGGTAGTCTTTGGCGGAAACAATCACCCGCCCAGCCGCTAACGATCCGGTCGACTCGGGCTGCGGTTCGGGCGCGACTTCCGTACCGGTTAGGAGTTGGTGGAGTTCGCCGATCGGCAGCTTTGCAATCGCGCCAATGCGATGGCCGCGTGCGGTCAACTCCAGTAGCGCCCGTGAACGCAAGACGTCGGTTTTGCCATAGAGCCGCCGGCCCGACGGCGTTCGCTTGGGTTGAAAGGCCGCGTAACGGTTTTCCCAACCGCGCAATGTGAATTCGGAAACACCAGTCAGCTCGACCACTTGGCGCAGGCTAAAGAGTTGTTCGGTAGGTTCGCTCATGACCTATAGATACGCCCCGCTTTCAATTTTGTATAGAATATTCTATACAAATCTGCGGCGAAGGTTTACGGTGTCATAAACGAGGTAAGATATGTTGGAATACACAGAAGAGTTTGAACGCCCGACGGCGAACGCGGATTCGCTTGAGCGGCTGTGCACAGCTCTCTTTCGCCAAATTGGTGAGGATCCGCAACGGGAAGGCCTGGTGCGAACGCCCGAGCGCTTCCGCAAAGCCATGCTCGAGCTTACGGAGGGCTATCATCTCTCTCCGGAGAAAGTGGTCGGCGAAGGCATTTTCAAGTCCGAATCAAACGGCCCAGTCTTTCAGAACAAAATCGAATTCTTTAGCTTGTGTGAGCACCACCTTTTGCCATTTTGGGGGAGCGTTTCCATCGGCTATTTGCCGGGCGAAAAAATTCTGGGGCTATCCAAGCTTGCCCGAATTGTAGATCTGTACGCCAAGCGCTTGCAGGTGCAAGAACGGCTGACGCGCGAAGTGGCCGAGTGCATCCATCAACTCGTGCAGGCGCGGGCCGTGGTCGTGCGCGTGGAGGCGGCGCATATGTGCATGATGATGCGCGGAGTGCGCAAGCAGAGCTCACTGACGCAAACTGAATTTCACGTTGGCTTTGAAGGTCTCACGCCTGCGGAACAAGAGCGCATGTGGAAGGGTGTCGAGGATTAGGGGGTATTTTAAGTCAGCCCGTTAGTAATGAATGGGTTGGGTATACGCAACGCTTAACTGCGCCTGGCCTGACCTTGGCCCAAGTAATTAAATATATTTTGTATATCTGTTTTCCTAAGTCATTTTATTCGCCACGGGGTATGTAAATAAAACATATTTGACAAATGGCGCCAGCGTTACTGAACGCCATTTTTTAAGAGACCAGCGTTAAGCGCAAGGCGACGCAACGATTTATCTAGCTCAATTTTCAAATTTTAAACCATTATAAGTGGCTATGAGGGCCGATAGGTGCAGCTAACCACCTGCAGAACCGATTATTTAAAGGTATCGGGGTTACTGTCAATTGGCTCAACTGACGTGTCTTCGTCTTTCGGCTCTATAGTACGACAAACCTTGGCTGCAGCAAATGCAGTTCGGAAGTGCTCCGTGCGAATATCAAAATTTCGACTACCCACTGTACCCCAATAATTAGCGCCGGGGAGTGAACCACGAGCTCTATTTTCTACGGAGGTAGCCATTATCTGCACAGCACAAGCTGCATCTCCCATTAAAGATCTATACGGATATATCTTGTAAGGAGCGCCCTTTTCTTCAAAGCATCGAGGGCGATTTGCTCTGGCAACACCCGTATTGAGCTCCATTGCAAAAGGTGCGCGCCCGCCATTTCCTGTGCCAGGACCAGTCTTGCTTATGCCTTTATTCTCACCAATGAGTAAGGATCTCCAATAAAATAACCAAACTTTTTTCTTCTGCACTTCGCTCTTGCTTTGGTAGTCGGAGCAAAGCGGCCCAAATGGATTTTTAAGCTTTAGCAAAGTGGTTTTTGTTTGCATTTCATTTAAAATGACTTGGCCGAGTTTGCCTACCGAACCTTTGTCATCAATCACTTCGTTAAAGCTCGAATCTGCATAAGGATTATCGATCCATTTTTTATTGTCTTGCTGTGCCAGAGACACCGAACAAACGTTTAAAAGTAACAGAATGATAGATAGCTTCACAAGCTTGCCCCTTGTAAATGACCTGGCCAACTATCTAAGTTTACCTAAAAATCGACCATATCATCAACTAGACGCGACTTAACGCCGCAACTCAAGTGTGGGTATGAAGCAATGTACTCCATTGTCGTAGGACTATTCGATCAGTCCGACTCAGAGACAGGAGTACCAAGGGCTCCTCGCCCTAAGTCTATTTAGAGGCAAAATCTAGAGTGAGCCCCTCGCGTTGGACACTTCATTCCGTGATGACTAAATCTGAGTCCGCTCCCTCGCCACCCACGGCTCCGTCAGCGCCATGTGTAAGTACTTTGAAGGTGTGTCCGTCACTTTCACAAATCCAATCCCTCTGCCAGGGATCGGGGGACAGCTTTCTAATCAATGGTGGCTCATTCTTACCAAATCAAACTATTGAAGCCGCCAAGATTTTTAAACCTTCGGAGTTAGATGGATACCTTCCACATATGGACTTATATTCATTCAATACCGTTCGGAATTCCTGGATTTGAAGCTTAGCTATTGTGACCGGCATAGGCTTCCCAAGAAGACTTTGCTTTGGATTCAAAAACGCGGGATGCCGTTGCTATGAGATTGCAGCAAATTCTTGAGTGTGCGGCGAAGTTGTCTGCAGATTCAAAAAATAATCTTAAAATAAATTGGTCTGCCTTAACAGCCATGGGGAATAAGATTTCCCATTCCTATGTGGACATTGACCACGAAATTGTCTGGCAGGTGATTCGAGATCTTGAGGAGTTCAGTGTATTGGTTGTTTGGGCTCGCCGCCGCATATAAACGCGCCGACTTTTGGAACATATTTTTCTGAACGGTGGCATTGTCTAAGTAATTCTGCTTACTATTCGAGCCGAAACCCAGGGATTATGAGCTACATGCGGAAGGTTTCAAAAATTTTACCCCAAGTCTTTTTAGTTCCGCGTTTAAGTTTTGAACACCCTTGAATCGGGCTAAGTCCTTTGGGCATGCGCCGGGCTCATTTGTATTCTGTTTTGTTGTCAAAGCGTAAGAGATGCTTAGGGCGATGGCTCTCTCCACATGATGTTCAGAAGCAATGTGGTTTAAAAACTCCTGCCCGCCAGCGTGGTCATTTGGCGATGAAAAAAGCGTGTCAGTAAGATGACCCGCGATTGTGTAGACCTCCATGTTTAATTTACCTGAAGACTCTGTCTTGAAAATTTGATCGAATTGAGTTTGGATCACGGCAAGATTCCGGTCCGCAAGCGTCAGGATTGATTTCATTATATCTTGATTTTGATTGGGGTCTAAGAGGCTCGCAGAACCTAACTCAAATAGTGTCTCAATGGCCTGGGCTTGATTCGCACCTTGGCCGGACAACGCCAGTTCAATTGTTAGCCTAACCGCTTTCGGTTCGCGAAGGAGAGTAAGTGACTTTATTGCTCCATAATACTGATCGTCGAATCGCTGGCCTTCGACGATTTTCTGAAGCTTTTCAAATTCCTCACTTTGATTTGCCGCACTTTTAGAAGTCGCAGCTTTTGAAATATCGACTCCATACATGCTTTTAAAGGACGCGTTCAATATCGTGCCTGTAATGTTGCTTAAAAAAATGAGTGCCACAGTAAGTACCAACACCGCGCAACTCAAAACAATAATTATGGCATTCTTCATTCGCTGACACTCCTGCGGAAGGCCTCAATCCATTGGACTATGACTGAACGTCTTATACAACCTGCTTCAAATTCAATTGGTTCATTTCCTTTGTTTGGACATCTCAGCAAGGACTTTTGAAGCGTATGACTCTCAAGGTCCTAAAGGCCGGAGTCTTTTGGCCTAACTATACTTTTTAATTTTTAAGGATCTTTCGGTGATATAGGGTGATATGGATTGAATCGGAATGAATTCCACTTGAATAAACTAGGGATTCCCAATATTTATTCATTCCATGCCGGAACTTCCAGAAGTCGAAAACGTCAAACGGAGCCTGATAGAACTCGGAGCCGTCGGTCAAAAGATCGCGCGTGTCGAGTTGCGCCGCTCCGGCTTGCGCGTCAAGTTCCCGCGCGGACTTGCGCAGCAGCTGCTGGGTCAAAGCGTGCTCGCGGTTCATCGCCGGGCCAAATACTTGCTTATCGAAACGAACAAGTTTTATTTACTCAGCCACCTCGGCATGACGGGTTCGTGGCGCGCGATGACGGGTGACGAGTACGAGAAACACGACCACGCCGTTTTGCACTTTGAATCCGGATTGCGTTTGGTTTTCAACGACCCCCGCCGCTTCGGTGTGCTGGATTTTTTTTTGAAAGAAAAATTGGCGCAGAGTCGCTGGCTCAAGCACTTAGGAATCGAGCCACTCGCAGACGGATTCAATGGCGGATATCTTTTCTCACTTTCCCGGCGGGTGAAGGCACCAATCAAAGCTTTTTTGATGGACCAGCGCCGAGTTGTCGGCGTCGGCAATATTTACGCCTCCGAGGCGCTCTTTGGCGCCGCCATCAAGCCCACGCGCTTGGCGGGAAAAATCACTAGCAAAGAGGCTGACGCTTTGGCCGTTTGCGTGCGCGAGATTCTAGCACGTGCGATTGAAGCGGGCGGATCGACTATTCGTGATTACCGCAATTCCAACGGTGAAGAAGGCCGGTTCCAAGCTCAGTTCGTAGTCTACGACCGTTCAGGCGAACCGTGCGTGAAGTGCGCAACCAAGTTGCGCTCCAAGTTTATCACGGGCCGCAATACCTTCTGGTGCCCGAAGTGCCAGCGCTGATTTGGCTGGCTTACGCCAGTCTCCTGGTGCTCAGTCTGCTGGATAATCTGCGTGCGCCGTTCTTCCCCGACATTTTGCTCGACTTGCATTTGAACAGCACTTTGGGCGCGACCTTCTTCGCCACCACCAGTCTATTTGCTTTTGTCGGCAGTTGGACGAGTCATCACATCGTGCACCGGCATTCGTCGACATTTTTGCTCGGCCTGGCCAATGTCGCGGTGGCTATTGGCTTCGCCGCGACTTCCCGCACCCATAGCCTGATTACATTGCTGCCGTGCTGTGCGCTCTTTGGTTGGGGGTATGGCGCGCTTAATTTGGCGCAGAACCTGATGATTTTTGAGGGCGCAGCGCCCGCGCGCCGGCGGCGCATGTTCAATGGACTACACAGCATGTACGGTATTTCCGCGCTGATCGCTCCGGCGGTGGCTTCGCTGTTTCGCATTTGGGGCGCGGACTGGCGTGATTGCTTTTTGGTGCTGGCCCTAGCGCCGTTGTTAGTCGGGTTCATAGGCTCGCGCGCGCATGCGGCTAAGACAGTTCATGAGCCAGCGACTCGTGAGCTGACGCGCGCGCAATGGATGTATTGTGCGATGTTCTCCTTGATGATGGCGTTTTACCTCTGGGGCGAGATCTCCATCTCAACCCGGATGGTGCAATGGTTGCGTGCAGAGCGCGCATTCACACCCGACGGCGCCAATCTTTACCTCGGAGTTTTTTTTCTAGCGCTTTTGGCTGGGCGGGTGTTTTTCAGCTTCGTGCATTTCGAGCGCGTCGACAATTGGCGGATTCTGCTGATCAGTTCGCTTTGCGCAGGGCTGCTTTTTATTCTCGGTCTTAGCGTCTCTCCAATGTGGTTCGTGCCGTGCGCGCTCGCGATGTCGCCATTTTTTCCGGTGGCGATGGAGCAAGTTTCTCATGCATTTGGCACCAAGGCGACGCGCGCTCTAGGATTCGTGCTCGGCGCGGGCTCGCTGAGTGTCGTCGTGATGCATTTGACGTTAGGGGTGTTGACCGACGCGTTCGGAGTAGGCAACGCGCTGATTGTCGGGCCGGTGTGTTTCTTGATCGTGGCTGCGGGATTGAGCGTAAAAGCGTGGCGAGTGCGGCTCAGTAGTGCTTATGCTGCCCGGCCATGACTTCGTACGCCGCCTTTAGCGTCCCGGGATCGTATTCCGTCAATGTGGTGGTGTCTTCCCACCAACGGCCCTCGGGGTAATTGTAGCGGCTCAGAACCGTTTCGCTGTCGATCGAGCTGCTGGGATTTGTGCGCAGCCGCTGCATCCACTTCTCCTTTGGTACCGGCAATCCTTCCATGAACGGATCGATCACCCAAGTTTCGATTTTTCCCATCGGTTTGGTGCGAACATAGATCAAATTGACGACGTGAAAATCCCAAGCCGATTTCACGCGGCGATTGTTGCGGGCCCGATCGTCTGGGCGAATCGTGCCGCCGAGGCCAGGCGACAGAAGTAGCTTGGCCGTTTCGATTCCCTTTTTTCCAAGCGCATCGCCGATAATATGAGTGCGTTGAGCGCAAACGATGTCGTCGTACTCACGCAAATCCGGTGGATACAACCCTTTCAGCTTTTTGATATCATCCTCATCGATCACGCTGACCGGAATACTCGCACCGTCGGCACCGGTCATGGGCATGCGGCCAGATTCGAGAGTTTTTGGCGTACTACCTAGTTCCTTGAACGGACAGGTCCCGGGCTTACGCGTGCATTGGAGATTCAATTCTTCGATTTTTTTTACCAAGCCGTTTGCGTCCACGGACTCGGCTAAAGCCGGGGTCGAGGCGAATAAAATGGCGAGGAGAAGGAGCATTCTTACTGATCGGCAGGGAACGGCGCGACTTGAACCACGGTGAACACGCCGTCATTAAATCGCGCGTGCACGTCCATTCCGCCGAGGACGATCGCAAAGCGCTCATTGATGCGGCGGCGGTAGGCTAGGGGGCGCGGATCTAAAACCAGCACCTCACGCACTAGGTTTACGAAGCGTTCGCGGTCTTTGACCTGTCCGCTGCCGCATAAACCGTCGATGTCGCGGTCGGCTTCCTGGCTGAACTCGCAGAGCATAGGTGCGGACTGCAAGCGTTCCGCCCAGCCGCTAGCGAAAGTCGCGGGGCGATCGGCTTCGGCTAAATAGGGTTTGATGTCGAGAATCGGGGTTTGATCGATCAAATCGACTCCGCTCAACTCGAGGTGGTCGCCGTCAACGCGTTCGATGCGCGCCAGAGTCAGGCCGATGGAGTTCGGGCGATGCGGGCTACGCGAGGCCAAAATTCCCACTGCTTCGCCCTCAAGACGGGGAGGATGCACTTTACCCGCGCGGCGCGTGTTTTTATTTTGATGAAAATGGCTGAGCAGCCATGCATGGCTAAAGCCTTCGAGGCCGTCAAACAGGCCCATGCCGCGCCACTCGGGCGCCAGATGAAAATGGGCCCGGCTGGAGGGCGCCAGCGCCCCCTGTCTCGGAGTGCCAAATTTATGATCGAACACCGTGCGCAGAACGCCGATGGGCGTGAAGGCGATGTTATCCTTTTGACTCTGCATGACGCGGTTTCTATCATATCCGCCTCATGGTTCCAGCCTTTTTTCGTGTGTCTTTGAAGCGTTTTCTCTGGCTGCTCTTCGCCTACGGCCTGTGCCGGCTCTTGTTCCTGCTGTGGAACTGGCCGACTTACCAAGCCGATTCGCTGGGGGAAGTGGCCCATGCTTTTATACTGGGCGCGCGCTTCGATACCTCGGCGATTTTGTTTACCAATGCTTTCTTGTTTTTACTGTGGATGCTGCCCACGCGTTGGCTGAACAATCCCGTTTCTCGTCTCATCGATACGGCACTATTTGGACTGATCAATTTTTTCTTCATCGGATTCAATTTCATCGATACCGAGTTTGTGAACTTTGCCGGTAAGCGCACGTCGTACGACTTGCTGTTTTTACATTCGGATGTGGAGCGCCAGTCGGTAAGCATCCTTCTAACCTACTGGCACCTTTTTGCGATGTTGGCGTTGCTGACGGGCATGCTGCTTTGGTTCTATCCGCGCTTTCCCAAAGCGGCTCCGCGTGAAGGCCGGTTGATGGGACTTTTATGGAGAACTGCGGCGCTATTTTTGATCATCACGGGAATGCGCGGCGGCTACCAGTTCAAGCCGTTGAGCCCAGTGAATGCCTACTTCAACTCCAAGCATGAGCTGGGACTGCTCACGCTCAACACGGCTTTTAATATGATCAAGACGCGACCGTCGGCCAATGTTGAACACACGCGCTACTTCGGCGACGACCGCGAGGCCAACCGTATTTTGCACAAATTGACTGAGCCGTCGCGGCCCGCCTTGGGGCTGGCGAAGAGCTGGAATGTGGTGGTTCTGATCGTCGAGAGCTTGAGTACTGAATATACGGGCGCGAGCGGAAATCTTCTCAGTTACACACCCTTTCTCGACCAGCTCGCAAAGAAGAGTTTCAGTTTCAGGTCCAGCTTCGCCAATGCCCGGC
>JAYWAE010000322.1:0-4089 GCA_043782715.1 Pseudobdellovibrionaceae bacterium
GTCGCCAGCACGGTCACTTCGCGGTGGGTGTCATAGAGCCGGAACAATACGAAGGCGGCTAGGCCGAAGTCGTCTACGCGCAGGCCGAGCCCCTGCCCGATCTCGAGTTCCTGCTTGAGCAGATCGCGATTCCATAGACCACCGATCGGCGTGCTCGTGCGCTGGTACACCAGCTCCATAATGCCGCTGAGCTCGGGCAAATGGCGCAAGGTTAGAATTTCGATTTCCGCTGATTCTTCTGCATTCGACATAGCCGGGCTTACATCTCCGCGATCAGATTTTTAACTTGGTACTTGCTGAGCAAAACTTCAAACCAGTCCTTGAGCCGCCGGTCGACCTGGTTGCGGCTGAGAAATGATTTAATATTTTCTTTGAAATTTTCAAATGGCAAAGTGCCGAACTTGAGACGATTTTCGTTGAAGTAGCGTTGAGCTTCGCTGTCGGTGATCGGAAGGACCGAGCTCTGGGCGCGGAACTGGATGAATTTCTTGGATTGAATTTTGTTTTTCAGCCCCTGAGCCAATTCTTTATTCGAAACCTCGAGGCTCTTCCATGCCTTAAGATCTTTGAACAATTTGAGCACCTGTTTTTCCGCCACAGTTACTTCTTCGGAGGTCACTTGGATCACATTGAAGTTCTGCGCTTCGAGAGCAACGACGGTCTCCAGCAGCGTGTCTTGTGTGGCCTTGCTGAAGGCTTTCGAATCGAGGGCCAGTAACTTGAGCTTGTCTTTGGGTTTGGTCTCGTAGAGTGCAACTTCGAGCAGATTTTGAATTTGAACTTGCCGGCTGGTGACCAGCTGGCCGCGCACCATCCCCACCCCGGTGGAGATTAACTCCGGGTGAGCACTCCCGCTGAGAAGCAAGATCAGGGCGGCGGACAAGGTCTTGAACATGTCATGATTGTCGCAGACAGAAGTCCACTAGGGCAAAAGAAAAAAACCGGACTTTCATGCGAAAGTCCGGTCTTAACCAAAGGAACCAGAGGGAACGACTGACTAAAAGATAAACTTGGCGCTGATTTTCAAAGCCGAGTAGCTGATCTTCTCGAGCGGCGTGGTGCCGGGGGGAAGATTGTAGCTCGAAACCCAGTCGGGCTCGCTGGTGTTGAATACGTTCATGTTGTACTCAAGGCCGGCGCCGAGCATGAAATTATTGGACAGCTGAAACTCGACTCCACCGAGGAGACCCATGTTCACCGCATTCGTCGACTCGCTGTCGGCTTGGTTCACGGTGTAATACGAGCCGCTTCTCACGCGGTCGGTGTACGTGCGGCTGATGTAAGTCAGCGATGCGCCTACGTAAGGGCGCAAGTTGCCGGAAAGGAGCAGGTACTTGGCGCTGGCCGAGATGTCATGCTGATCGAGCTGGTTGTACAGCGGAGCATTCCAATACGTGTTGATGTAGTGGTTCGAGTAAAAGTACCCGAGTTCCACCGCGAAACGGTCGTCGAGAATCGTACCGACCGTGACGCCGAGGCCGTAGTTCGACTTCACGTTGTTGGCGTTGTAGTTCAAATTGCCAACTCCGCCGCCGACGTAGAACGAGGCTTTTTTAGCTTCGCGCTCAGGGGCGGCTTCAGTTTTGACGATGATCGGAGGAGCGACAGGCTCGATCTTTATGATCTTGGGCTCTTCGATCTTCTTGTCTTCTTTGGGCTGTATGATCTCGACCTTTTCAATCGTCACGTTGGTGGCTTTGGTTTCCACCGGCACGGGAGCGGGAGAGACGACCGTAGTGGTGGTCGTGGTCTGAGTCTGTTGTTGCTGCTGTTGTTGCACTTGTACAGGTGCTACGACAGGCTGGGAATCCAGCTTGTTGCCAAAGAGACGATCGGCGCGGGCTTTTTCTTCCTGCAAGCGCGAATCTTCGAGTTTCTCGACGATTTTCTGCTCGGTCTCGACTTCAGCACCGACGCGGGCTTTGCGAAGAGCCTCGGCACGCGACTCGGAAACCGGCGTAGCTTCGACGATAGTCGTCGGTTGAGCGACGGCTTTTTGCGCCTGTGCTTGCTCCGAACGTTGCGACTGGTCGCTCGACTGCGCAGCCGTGGCGGAGTTATTGCCGTTGGTGTTGGTGGCGGTGTTCGTGTTCAGGATGACAACTCCGCTCGAAGCGTCGTCATTCTGCGCGACTTGACGTCTGAGCGTCCCGTCGATGGCCATGGCATTCATGCCCATGGTGGTAATCGCGATAAGCGCGATCAAATAAGAGAACTTCATGTTCTAACCCCTCTGGTTAAGGTTAACGATTCCTTCGTTACGGGGGTGTGTAGAGCAAGCCATGTGCCGGAGCGCGCGATTGAAAGAACTTCCTGTGTAATCTGTTGAATTTCCCCGGAAATAGCCTCGCAAATGAGCATCCAGGGTGGTGAGCTCAAAGCCAGGCGTGAAGGGCTATTTGATTAACTCCCAGACACTTCATGTAAAAAGGTAAGAAAGTATGCCTCGAACCCGCGGGCGACTTTTTGCGCCCGCCCTCTATATATAGTGCACGCCGGAATCCCTTGAGTCTCAGGGCGGTCCTCGTTTAACTTTATATTTCTCTTAAGCAAATCCCGCTCAAGGCCTCTTGGTGGAATTGGTAGACGCGCTGGACTCAAAATCCAGTGTCCGCAAGGACGTCCGAGTTCAAGTCTCGGAGAGGCCACCAAACATTGCTTCAAATGTTTGGTGTATTTGTAACGGGATAATACTGTATAATTTCAAATATTTAGCATTTAATCCCGTTGATATTTTGGCGCACTCGAAACGGAATTTTACTGCCAAATAGGTCTTTTAAAATACCATTAAAGGTCTTATAATATACTTTATGGGAGGTCTTATGAAAGCCTTAAAAGTATCTCAAGACGTAGTAACTCTTGCAGAATTTAAAAGTCAAGCGGCGGCCCTGCTTGAGCGAATTGGCACATCGTCTCAGCCTCTTCTTATCACTCAAAATGGGAAGCCCGCAGGAGTTCTTTTGTCGCCGGCGGAGTTCGACCGAATCCAAGAGCAGGAGACGGCTCGACTTGTGGCTTCGGTAAATCGCGGCCTTCAAGACGCCGATGGCGGAAAGGTCTTTACCTCTGCACAGGCCAAATCTCGGCTTGGATTGAAAAAGTAAAATGGCTGCGGAATTGAAAGTTCTTTGGACAGAAAACTCAATCCGAGATTTGCTAGCCATAAAGGATTTCATTTCTCTGGACTCTCCTGAACGGGCAGACACTTGGATTCTTGAACTTTATTCCTCGGGAGACAATCTTGTGACATTTCCTCAGCGTGGCCGAATCGTACCAGAGTTCGATCAAGAAAATATCCGTGAATTAATAATTGAAAATTACCGTCTCATTTACCGAGTCAAATCATCTTCAATAGAAATCCTCACAGTTTTTGAAGGGCACAGACAACTCAAAAAGAAAGATATCGAGAACAAGGAATAGACCGAATTTGTATGCGAAAAAAGAAACCAAACTACTCCGAACGAACGGTTCATCCCTCGAAGAAAAAATCGGAAGCTCAGTCAAATCAGCCGCCCCCTGCTGTCCATCCTTGGCGAGTTTGCCCGTATGGAGAACATTGGGTCAGAACTCATCCTCTGCACGTTCCTCCAAGTGAAACTCACCCCGAAGGGTCCGTCACAACACGTTTTGAACATTGCGCAAGCAACCCCTCGGGCAAGGACCAGCTTTATCCAGATGAGATTCAAGAGATTGCAGGTCAGAATTTTTCCAGCTTGAAAAACAAACCTTGCCCGCTAGATTTGGGTTACGAAAAGGGTAGTAGATACGACGATCTTATCGCTGGCTGGGTACACTATTGGAATGAGGTATTGAAACCGGACGAGCCGCTTGACCCAAATCTTGTCAAAGCGCTAATCGCTTCCGAATCACGTTTTGAACCAACCCTGCTGGCTAACAAAAAGAATTCAAACAGCGCTCGTGGACTGACTCAGATTACGAATGAAACCAGAAAGCTTTTAGGAGGTTATCATGACGATCTGAAGGACCATCTAATCACTGTCACAAAGGCGGAACTGAATGATCCGAACGTAAATATTTGTGCGGGCATTAGGTGGCTTTTCGAAAAAAGACGTCAGGTCTCTGCGCACT
>JAYWAE010000323.1:0-4088 GCA_043782715.1 Pseudobdellovibrionaceae bacterium
TGCAGCCGTTTCCAGATCAGCGTGCCGGTTTGCTGCCAGCGCTCGCGAAACGAGTCGACTTGGAACTTACGGATCTCACCCAGGCGGTTGATCCCTAGCATGTGAAAGAAGTCGATGATCTCGCCCACTTCGCGCGGCTGATGCCAAGCAATCAAACCTTCGAGCTGGTGCAGGCGCGAGAGCGAAGCCTCACTCAGATCGCCCCATTCCTGCGTCGGCAAGCTAATCGTGTTCGGCCTCTCCACACTCAGCGCTTGCGCGCCCCATGGCGTATCCGAAATCGCGCCCGTCGCTTCGGGGAAAAATTCACGCGACACATACAGCGCTTCTTCCAAAAGACCGCGTTCGCCTCCAAACATCTTGGCCGTCGACGTGATGTCGAGGAAGACGAGTCCAGGCGCCCGGTAGTGGACGCGCGGGCTGAAGGTCAAAAAGTTTTCAGCCACAGAGGGCTCGGCGTCCCGCTGCAAGCAGAGGCAAAGTGTCCGCATAAAGATCTCTCCTTTCAAAAGTGTGGGGGGTCGGGCGATGCAAGGCACGGCGTACGGTCACGTCGCGCCCCTGGAAATGTAAAATCAAAGAGTAAAACGGGCTGATCGTCAGAGTGGGCGAGAACAAAACTAAAGCGGTTTGATAACGCATCGCCAGTTTCTTTAGTTTCAAGATCTGATGTTCGCGCAATTTCATGCGGCCTAACTCGCAGCCGATCATTTCAAACAGCGACAGTGACATCAGTTCCTGCATCATCCACAGAAATTGCTTTTCACCGGCGGGCTGCGATACCGACAATAGCCGCGAAAGATCGACGCCGTTGTGGAGCAAACTCCACGGCGTCAAGCGCGCGTCGGACCCGTTGACCCATGCGACCCACTGGCCTTGGCTGGTGACACGCGCAGCACTGCGTTCCCACAAAGTGGTGGCACCGCCGGTCTCACTCACTAATAAAGACACCGCACTTTTCGGAAAACCACTCCACGACAAAAACCCATCCAGTTTAGCCCAACCGGTCGACACGCCTTTGCTGGGAGCCACTTGGTGTTCGCGCACCAGGCGGGGGCCCAGTTCGCGCCGCAGCTTTTCGATTCCCGATTCAGACATAGAACTTCCTCATGCCGAGAGCCCGTAGGAGGGCCCCATAAATGGGGAAAACCGACCCATTCGCGCGGCTAATATTAGTTAAATGATTTATTTATCTGAATACAAAGGGACGCCCTTAGGCGGCCCGCAATATTAAAAACGTCTTAACAAACCAACGACAATACCCTGTATATCCACCGCATAAGGCGGATACCACATCGGCTCCATGGTGGAATTGGCGGGCCTCAACTCCACTTGTTGATCCGTGTTCTGTGGATTTTGTGCATGACTCTGTGGATACCTGTGGACATCGCTGTCGTCCGGGCGCTTGCGGTGTAAATAGAATCTTTTTACCGTAGCTTGGTTGTTGACCATGGCCACCACCGTTTCGCCATTGTTGGCATATGTTTGTTTCTGTACAAAAATCACGTCGCCATCCAAGATTCCGTCTTCCACCATCGATTGCCCCTGCACTACTAAAGCGAATGTTTTCATGGGGTTACGGATCATAGTAGAAGGCACATCTACAAATTCATTATGCGTAAAAGCTTCGATCGGCACGCCTGCGGCAACTCGCCCCAATAAAGGTAAAGAAAGAGACTCCACTTGCGGAGGAGACTCACTCTTGGGTGGAGCCTCTTTCTTTGGTTGGGTAGGGAATGGGTATTGGGTGGTTGATAATACCGCCGGACCGCTCATCCGATCCGACAGTAAATTTGAAACCGATTTTGAAGTGTGCAGGATCTGGAGCGCCCGCTTCTGATTGCCCCCAGGTATATAGATATAGTTTTTGTCCTGCAGCTGTTTGAGGTAGCGCTGCACCGAATTGAACGAGGCAAAACCAAAGTGCTCTTTGATTTCTTGAAATGAAGGAGCCACCGTCTGCGCTTCGAAAAAGCCTTCGATGAACTCGAGAACTTTGAGTTCCTTCAGCGACAGGGGTTGCGGTGTTTTCTTGGGGGCCATGGTATTCGTCCTTACTTACACATTGCTTAGTACACGTGTAGATTAGTGTGTAAGTTAAGTGTAAGTCAATAGGGTCGAATGAATCTAGACGATTACCTTAAATCAAGAATAATCATGTATTTAACTAATGGACGCGGAGCTCGCTTGAACGGATTTCGGGTCCAGTTTGCAAGCTCTACCCGTTTCCGTTTCAGACACACATAGGGATGTGTTTCATCGACAGCCAAGGGCGTAAAAAAGCAAGATCGGATCCACTTTCCTAAAGGAGGAAACATGAAATTCGCCCCTCTAATTCTCATGCTCACACTCGCCACAGCCACTGCCCATGCGGCACCAGATAGTTTTATGAACGTGTTGGTAAACCCACTGGCGCTGCTCGCAGGCCCAAACGTGCAAGTCGATTTCCGCGTCAGTGACAATTGGACCGTCGGTCCGCAGCTGCTCTACATCAACCGCACGCTCGGCGACTACGACATCCACGCCTTCTCCGCGGGCATGAATGCGACTTACTACTACGACAAAGTATTCACCAGCGGCTGGTACACGCAAGGCGGACTCGGCTACAGCGCGGTGAAGCTTACAGCAGGCCGCACGACCAACAGCGAAGCCTACTCGAGTACAAATCAAGTTTATTTACATGGGATGGGCGGCTACCACTGGTTTTTGGGCGACTTCAACTTACGCCTAGGCGCCGGCCTGACCGCCGGAGTCGGCCATAGCGAACATCGAGACGGCAACGGCAATGAAACCGGAAACGGGCCGTCGGCGCCGATCGGCCTCGCCGCCGAAGCTTCGCTGGGTTGGACATTCTAATCCCAAGGACTAGACAACGGATCCCGCAGTTCCTACAATTGTCCGTACATGGGAAATTTAAAATATCAATTCGCAGCCGCTTTCGTGGCGCTCAGTGGGATGGGCCCCGCGCATGCGGACACGGCCCGTTTTTTTACCGATTCAGAAAAGCGCTGCTCTGAGAATGTCCCGGCGCAGTTCATCTTGATCGAAAGCCAAATGCGAGCGACTCGTGACCCGCGCTCCAGCCGTACCCGGACGATCAACTTGCGGAACTATTGCGCGTGTTACTACCGCACTCTGCGCCGCCAAGCGGGTGATGCCCTCGCCGAGCGCGGGACTCAGTTCAATGCCAAGCCGCCATTGAGCAATAGTGAAGTCATGGCCTTCTCCAAGGCCAGCGATCGAAGTGTCGAGGCTTGTGTGACCGAGCAAATGCCCGTTGAGTCCGCGAGCGGAGCGGCCGTGGCAGAGCCCGGGCTCTCGCCGCAGTTTCAAAAAGTATTCGCGGCGCAGTTTGTGATCGGGAAGGGGATCGGCGGAGTCGAAATTGGCCTGCCGGTCAGCCGGCTGAATGAAATCATGGGCCCGACGAATGCTGTGCGAAAATCCAAGGATTACGATGAGTACTTTTATGGCCCCAATCTGTTGGAGCTCACCGTTCGCATTTCACCCCCCGGTTCTGCCGGCAAGGTGCAATATATTTCCGTCAATTATTTATACCGTGGTACGACCAGCAACGGCATTCACATGAGTGAGGTATTTGAGTCCGTGAAGCTGAAGATGTTGCCACGCAAACCCAGCAGCGAAGACCGTCACGCCGGATATTTGCGTTACGATTCCGGCAGCCAGTTTGGCTTCAGCGACTACAACGGCGGAATTCTCCAGCGCATCACAGCCTTCGAGCCACAAACTGCTTCACTCAAAAAATAGCGGTGAGCTGAGCGAAACGTAAACCACGTTTACATCCAAAGTCAGCGGCCTGGAAACGCCCTGGTATTTCCCCTCGCTGTACGACTGCCGGATGTATTCGATGTTGATCGCGAGCTTGGATTCGTATTCATAGCCCATGGAAATTTTCAGCGCCGTGCCTTTGATCAAAACATTGCGTTCGACGTCGTCGATTTCGGCATCGTAGTAATAGCCCACCCAAAAGCGCGCCGGTTTTTTGAGCAAACCAACCCCTGCGCCCCACATGCGGTTGAGAAATTCATTTTTATTTTGTTCGAGGTGGTACGGCCCGCCCAAATGGT
>JAYWAE010000324.1:0-4083 GCA_043782715.1 Pseudobdellovibrionaceae bacterium
GATGTGGTTTTTGAAATCAACGTTTCCCCCAACCGCGCCGATTGTCTTTCGCATTTGGGTTTGGCGCGCGAGTTGAGCGCTTTGCTGGATCGTCCGCTAAAGTCGGCGAAACTTGAAGTGAAGACCGCAAGCGGCGTGCACACGCAAAAGACCATAGCATTGGAAGTCAAAGACGCGAAGCTATGCCCGCGCTACTCGGGGCGTGTGATCCACGGTGTAAAAGTAGGCGCGAGTCCGGCCTGGCTTAAACAGCGGCTCGAGAGTGTTGGCATGAACTCGATCAACAATGTGGTCGATGTGACTAATTTTATCATGATGGATCTCGGTCAGCCCTTACATGCGTTTGATACGTCGGCGCTGAAGGGAGCCAAGATCGTTGTCGACAAGGCTTCCCCTGGTGAGACTTTCAAAACTCTCGACGGCACTGAGATGAAACTCACCGGTGACGAACTGACGATTCGCGATAGCGAGCGGCCGGTGTGCATCGCCGGTGTGATCGGCGGGCAGAACAGCGGCGTCACCGACAGTACAAAGAATCTATTTATTGAGTCGGCCCATTTCGCCATGGACAGCGTGCGCAAAACAGCACGCCGGCACGGGCTGCAGACCGACTCAGCCTATCGCTTTTCGCGCGGCACCGATCCTTCGGGCGTGGTGCGAGCGCTGGAGCGGGCTTGCGCTTTGATTCAACAAGTAGCCGGTGGCGAAGTGGCTGCCGATCATTGGGATTTTTATCCCAGCCCGCAGAAGAAATCGCCCATCCTGGTCGAGGCTGCGTACATCGCGCAACGCGTGGGCTCTCCGGTGTCCGAAGACGATTTGATCAAATGGCTCAAGCGTTTGAGTTGCCAGGTCGAGAAGGCCGGAGCGCACCTCAAGGTGACGGCGCCCGAATTCCGCGTCGATCTCGAGCAAGATGTCGATTTGGTGGAAGAGTACGGCCGGCTGAATGGTTATGACCATATTCCCGCGGCTTTGCCGATGATGAGCTATGCGCCACTGACGCAAGACAAGGGCTTCTTTTTTGATCAGCGCTTGAGCGAATTGGCACGTACCGCGGGATTGTCCCAGTGTGTGAACTTTGGCTTTACGAGTGCGAAATTCCAGACGGCGACGCTGGGTCCGATCGAGGCCTATCGCGCCGCTGGACTGGAAATGGATCCGCAGCCCGTGGCTTTGCAAAATCCGCTCAATGAAGATCTCGATGTCATGCGGGTTTCATTGGTGCCGGGATTGCTCAAAAATCTTTTGCACAACATCCGCCACGGGAATTCGGCGGGCCGATTGTTCGAAACCGGATTTGTGTTTCGCCATGGACCCGAGGGTTACTTGCAAGACGCACGCATCGCCATCGTGGCTTGGGGTTTGGGTCAGAATCTCTGGCAAAAGAGCGGCAAAGACGAGCAGTTGTTTTTTGAAATCAAGGCGCGCGTACAAAACTTGCTCGAACGTTTGGGCATAAATTCGGCGCAGTTCAATCCATGGACGAACGGCACGGCTCAGCTGCTGCACCCGGCTCAGGCGGCGACGATTTTCGTTGAAGGCCGCAACATCGGCTACATCGGCACGGTCCACCCGAAGTGGGCGAGCCAAGAGAAGCTGCGTGTGCCTGCGGTCGTGGTCGAGCTCGACACCAAAGCGCTTAGCCGGGGGCAACCACGGGTGGTGAAGTTCAAGCCGGTGAGCAAGTTCCCCGCCGTCGAGCGCGATCTCGCCTTCGTGCTGCCGAAGACTTTGGCGGCGTCCGACGTCGCCGCTGAGATCAAAAAAACTTCCGGCGCGCTTTTGCAGTCGATCGACGTCTTTGATGTTTTTGAGGGTGGTAACTTGCCCGAGGGCCATCTCTCCGTGGCCTACCGGATGATTTTTCAGGATCACGAGGGCACGCTCAACGACGAGACGCTAACGGCACTACAGAGCCAAATCGTGGCCAACGTGGAAAAGAAGTTGAACGTAAAGGTTCGCTAGGTTCGGGCTTTACGCCCCTTGGGTGCGGCGAGTCATGCGCCAATTAACAAAAATATTTGAAAGCTTTCAATAACTTGTTAGCCTTTCCGTAAGAGCTTGGGGAGGACACATCAATGCCAGGGCAAAACACCAGCCGCTCGACCATGACAAAGGCCGACATCATCGAGAAGGTCTATCAGAAGATCGGCTTCTCGAAGAAAGAAGCCTCTGAACTCGTCGAAATGGTCTTTGATCAGTTGAAATTCGTGCTGTGCGATGGCGACAAAGTGAAGATCTCCGGCTTCGGTAACTTCATCGTGCGCGGTAAAAAAGAGCGCATCGGACGCAACCCGCAGACCGGGGACCAAATCACGATCAGCGCCCGCCGCGTGCTGACCTTCCGGCCCAGCCAAGTTTTGAAGGCGCTGTTGAATGGCGAAGATCCGAGCTTAGTCACAGAAGACGACGAGGATTAGCGATTGGTGGAAGAAGTCGAGCTGAACAGCGAAGCCGCGAAACGATACGCTCCCTCGAGCCTCGAGCTTGGAGATGTGCAGATCGAAGTCGACCCTGAACTGCAGGCCGAGCTCTCACGCATTCCCGATAAACTGGCCTTTAAGATCGGTGAAGTCGCCGACCTTCTCGCAGTGAAGGCTTACGTCTTGCGCTACTGGGAAACTGAATTTGAAGTCTTGAAACCTAAAAAGAGCAAACACAACCAGCGCATGTACGAGCGCCGGGACGTGGAGAACTTGCTCCTCATCAAAAAACTTCTGTACCGGGATCGCTTTTCGATCGAAGGCGCGCGTTCGGCTTTGAAGAAGCTGAAAAAAGACAATGTGCGTGTGAAGCAGATCAAAACCATCGCGGGACATCTCGACGAGGCCAAAGACCGCGTCGTCGATTTGATCGACGAGTTGGCGGCGTTTCGTCAACTCGTGCGATGAACCGCCCCCAAGTCCACGCCCTCTTCGACAAAGCCACGTCCACATTGACCTACGTCGTTTGGGATAGGGCCACTCACGATGCGGTGGTGATTGATTCGGTCATCGACTTCGATCCGGCCACCCAACACACTTCGCGTATGTCCATCGCAGCGCTCGCGAGATTCGTAGCCGGCGAAGGTCTGCACGTGCACTGGGTGCTCGAGACGCATGCGCACGCCGATCACCTGACGGCGGGGCGCGAATTGAAGGCCCTGTGGCCCGGGGCGAGCTGGGGCATGGGCTCTGCCATGGCCGAAGTTTACGAAAATTTTCGCAAGGTGTTCCACTGGCCGGATCGGCTCAAGCTCGACGGTTTGGGATGCGACCGGTGGTTTAAGGATGGCGAGGAGTTCACGGCGGGCAGCCTGCGCCTGCAATCCATCGCGACCCCAGGGCACACTCCGGCCTGCATGACTTATCGGATCGGTGAGAATTTGTTTACCGGCGACGCCATCTTCATGCCCGACAGTGGCACCGGCCGCTGCGATTTTCCGGGAGGTTCGGCAGCGAAACTCTATGATTCCATTTGGGGCAAGCTCTACACTTGGCCTGCGGAGTACCGCATTTTCGTTGGCCATGACTATCAGCCGGACGGGCGGCCATTGCGCTATCAAACGACGGTCGGGGAGCAGAAGCGCTCAAATATTCACCTCAAGCAGTCGACCTCCAAAGATGAGTTTGTGAAATTCCGCGAAGCCCGCGACAAGACGCTGTCGGCCCCGCGCCTACTCGATCCAAGTCTCGACTGGAACTTGGGCGCACACCAATTGGTCAAAACACCTTAAAGCGACGGCGACTAAAGCGCATATGCACCTCACCGCCACTTAGTCGTATAACGGGCCCATGACGCGCCAGCATACCCTTGAATTCCGCCAGTGCTTTCAGTACCTTTGCAGACTCTAGCCCTTTTATTCGGCGCGTGGCTCAGCTTGGTAGAGCATCTGCTTGGGGTGCAGAAGGTCGCTGGTTCAAATCCAGTCGCGCCGACCAATAGTCAAAGTATTCGAACTCCTGACCCCTTTCGGGGCGGAGCATAAGGGACTCACGAGGGAATCGTCGGTCCCTTTTTTATTTTCAGCGCCTGCATAATCGCTTTTTGGATCATACGTTTGGGCCGACTCTCGTTCCAGGAACTGGCGCACATAACTGG
>JAYWAE010000325.1:0-10732 GCA_043782715.1 Pseudobdellovibrionaceae bacterium
ATCGCAGGCGCGGTCAATTTGATCGTACAGATTTCGCGGCAGAGCGATGGTTCGCGCAAAATCATGAGCATTACCGAAGTCGTCGGCATGCAGGGTGATACGGTGACCTTGCAAGAGGTTTTCCGCTTCAAAGAAGAAGGTTTTGATAAGAACCGGAAAATCGTCGGCCAGTTCCAAGCGCTGGGTCTGATTCCCACGTTCATTGAGGAATTTGAAGCACGTGGAGTTTCGATTCCGCGCAACTTGTTCATGTCTTCCGAGTCCGCCCAAATCAAGCCGACGCATAAGTCGACCGGCCCGCAGCCAGGATCAGTGCCGCGCATTCCGCCCGCGAGCGGTCCGGCCGTGCCTAAGAAAACCGGGACCGGCGGAGGCAGCACATGAGCGTGATCATCGGCAACGAAATGATCTTTATCCCACTCCTGGGCATTACGGTTTTTATTTTCGCCTATTTCACCAGCGAACGGATTTTGGACTTTCTGCATGTGCGCAGCCTAGGCAGCCGGGAGGAGGTCTTGCGTCTGATGGACAATATGTTCATCGACACCGACCGCCGCAAGGTCACACTGGCGATGCTGGCGGGCAGTTTCGGCATTGGCGTCTTGGCTTTTCTGGCGGTGTGGCCACATTTCTGGCTTGGACTCGTTCTCGGCAGCGTGCTTTGCTACATTGGCTGGGCGGCGCCCCGGATTATCATGCAGTATCTCTTCGAACGTCGCTGCACACGCTTGACCGACCAAATGGTCGACGGCATGACGATCATGTCCAATGGTATCAAGGCCGGCCAGAGCCTGACGCAGTCGATGGAGCGCGTGGTGGAAAACATCAGCGGCCCGTTGTCGCAAGAATTCAGCCTAATACTCAACAAAATACGTTTAGGAATGGCAGTCGAGGAAGCGCTCAATGAATTCGGCGAGCGCATTCCGCGCCAAGATGTGCAAATGTTCGTGACCTCGGTCAACATTCTCAAAGAGACCGGTGGTAACTTGGCTGAAACCTTTCAAACCATCACCGCGACCGTGCGTGAACGGCAAAAGGTTGAAAAAAAGATCGCCGCGCTGACCGCTCAAGGTACGATGCAGGCCATCATCATCTCTTTGGTCCCGTTTCTCCTCTTGGTCGTGTTCCTTGTCATGGATCCGAATTATGTGATGCCTCTGTTCACCAAGCCTTTAGGATGGGTCGCCCTAGCCTTAATGCTGATATTGCAAGTTGTGGGCTTAGTGGTGATGAAAAAGATTGTTACTATAAAGGTGTAACTCCTAATACCGAGGGACACTTAAATGAGAGCGTTACTCCTAGGCATTTTGCTCACGCCATTCAGCGCGTTTGCCATCGTTGATATGAAAAGCGCCAACTACTCCGAGAGCTGGACGGATTTGACTGTCCCCGGGGTCGGCTACGATCTTCGAATCAACCGGACGTACAACAGCCGCTCGCTATTTAACGGCATCTTCGGTTTCGGCTGGTGTTCCGACTATGAAACGCGCGTCGAAGTAACTCCTGAGAGCAACGTACGTCTCACCGAGTGCGGTGGCGGCTCCGAAATTATTTATGTGCCGAAGAACTTCAATACCGCCAAAGTCGATGTGACGGTGAAGTCGATCGTCGAAGAAGTCAAAAAGCGCCGCCCCGAACTCAAAGCTGAATATCTCGCAGGCCTCGAGAAGGAACTGCATGGCGACGATATTTTGCGCGAGGAATTCGGCCGCCGTCTGAACTTAAAAGGTAAGGTGGAAGACGGTGTCGTGTATTTGGCCAACGGCCGCGAATCCGAAACCATCACGCTCAAGAATGGACAGTTCCGTCGCAATCTCGCCGATGGCACCGGACAAGCTTTCGATCTCACGACCGGCCACATGACTCACATGTATGACAAGAACTCGAATTATCTCAAAATCAGCTGGGACAAAGATACCTTGGCGAGCGTGGCCGACAATATGGGCCGCAAGCTCACATTCCGCTTCAGCGGCGCTTCTAAAAAAGTTGAAAGGGTCGTTGGCCCCAACAATCTCTCAGCCAGCTACGTCACCAAGGGTGAAGATTTAATCGAAGTGACCGACTCCAAGGGTGCCAAACATAAGTACACCTACGATGACGTCCACAACCTCAAGCGCATCGACTTTCCCGACAACACGTACAAAGCTCTTACCTACAATAAAGACAAAGATTGGGTGACGTCTTTCCGCAACCGCAAGGGCTGCATGGAGACGTACGATTACCACGAGAGCAAGGAGGATCCGAAGAACCACTTCTGGTCCGACGTGATTAAAAAGTGCGGCGATAAAGTCACCAACACCAGCAAGTACGAATTCTTCCACCGTCTGCGTCCCGATGGTGTCGGGGCGTATCTATACCGCGTGCGCACGGAGAACAACAACGCGATCACCGACATCGTCTATCACGAACTGTTCGGCAAACCGGTCTCCGTTTTAAAAGACGGCGTGAAGACCGAGTATAGCTACTACGACAACGGCATGGTTAAAACCAAAAAAGAACCGGGCCGCGCCATGGCTTTTGAGTACAAAAATCCCTGCAACAAGGTTTCGCAGGTGGTCCTGCAGTATTCGGAACCGGCCAGCGAAGGTAAGAACGAACGTAAACCCACCCAGGCCGGGGCCAAGGCATCCATGGCAGGCCGTATGATTAAAACACATTTTATTTATGACCCCTCCAAGTGCAATTTGCTCGGCGCCGACAATACCGACGGCCAAGTGGTTAAGTTGCAGTACGACCCGCAGGGCCGGATTTCGCAAATTGAAGACCAATCGAAGAAGCTGGTGAAGATCAAATACGAAGCCAAATTCGGCAAGCCATGGATCGTCACCCGCCCGGGCTTGGGTACGATTCAAGTGAGCTACAAGGGCGACGGCGAGATTCAAAAGGTAGAAAGCAAAGAAGGCCCGAGCGTGGCCGTGCAAGTGGCGAGCATCTTCAACAATCTTCTCGATATCATCTCGCCCGCGACCAACGATACGCCACTTTAAGGAGTGAACGATGAGAATCTTAATGATGGTACTACTTGCTCTGGGACTCTACGGTGGAGCTGCCATGGCGAAAGCCGGCTCTACGGCATCGACACTTTTGGGCGATGACACGTTTGGTGAGGAGAATTCGAATAGCCTTGAGGTCAATAACTGCGTTGACGGCACCTGCACAGGGCCCGCAAGCAACGTCACTCGCACTCTAGGCAAGTATCGCGGGGCCACGCCGGCCCAAATCCTCAATCCGGCTGAGAAAATTGATCAGGACTCCGGCACGGCTATATAAGCAGCAGCGTCTCATTTTGAGACGCGAGCGAACGCTTTAGGCCAACACCTGTTTATATCTTCGACGCAAACACCCCCTGAAACGTTATAAACGGTACCAGGGGCGCGGCATGCCTTTCGCTTTACTCTCATGTGACGACATAGCCCTCACAGGAGAGAAGTATATGAAAGCCATCCAAGTATTGACCATGCTGGCATTGCTCGGCACTTTGAATGCCGCCAACGCGACCGTAGGCGAAGTGAAACCGACGTGCCCAGCCGTGCTGCGCCAATTAAAACTGCAGCAAGAAATGCGCGCTGCCAAAGGCCAACGCGCCGAAGCCACGCTCAACGTGCATCGCAAGAACAAGGGCAGCGACGCCACGACCGGCGTCTAAATTCCGATTTGAAGACTACTCCTCGTCTTGCGAGGCCGTGTCTTTAGGTGAGCTATGCGTCCAATGAAAGGAAGAGGCCCAACCATGGGTTTCTTCCTTTTTGTTTTTGCCCACGTTGTGATGAACGCCGCTATGAAGTTTGGCGGTGAGTTCGTGAAAGAGTTTGCCCGCCCCTTTGGCGGCATCGTTCAGCGGAGATGTAATCGCCGAACTCTGCACCCAACCCATGGCATGATTTTCCAACGAGTGATCGCCGACCTGGATCTGCATCACCAGCACGATCGCCACGGTTAAAATAAAAGTTTTTACGAAAAAAAGAAAATCCATCATACTCCTGCCTCCTTGGAGTTCAGCCGGGCGGCGGCCCTTACGGCCTTGACCACGTCCTCAGCTTTGAACGGTTTTGTGATGTAGTTGCAACAGCCCGCTTCGAGTGCCCGCATGACCATGCTGTTTTGATCCACGGTGGAACACGCCACGATTCGCGTCTGCGGTAATTCTTTGAGTATCTCGGAAGCCGCTTCTATACCGCTTTTGCGAGGCATGACAATATCCATGAGCACGACATCCGGCCGCGCGCTGCGTACTAAAGATACGGCCTCCTCACCGTCCTGCGCCTCGCCAATGACCTTGATATCCGTGCTTGCGAAGATGTGTCGAAGCACCTCTCGAATGAACGGGGCGTCATCCACAATCACTAGTTTTATACTCATGCTTCATATTATAGTGGTATGAACCTCGTCGACCCAAAGGGAATCTAAAGCAGTCCGGTATGTCTGGTTTCAAAGAAGCATTACTCGCATCGCTATCGCAACTTGAAGGTGGAACAGCGTATGCTGCCATCGTCGGAATGCTCCTGATCTGTGGTCTAGGTGTGCCGCTCCCGGAAGATATAACGTTGCTCGCGGCTGGAATTCTCGCCTCACCCGCGGTCGGTTCAATTAAACTTTGGGGCGCGATTGCGGCCGGACTTTTGGGTGTATTGGCTGGTGACGCGTTTCTTTATAACCTCGGCCGTATTTATGGCCGCCGCGCTTTTCAACTACCTCTGATCCGTTCGATCATGACTCCGCGCCGGATCGCGCTGGCTGAGCGAAAGATCATCCGCAATTCGCACTTCATTTGTTTCACCGCCCGTTTTTTGCCGGGATTGCGCTCGCCGGTTTTTCTCACGGCTGGCATCATGGGTGTACGTCCGTTGGTGTTTTATGGCCTCGACGGAATTGCTGCGATGATCAGTGTTCCGCTCTGGGTTTTTGTCGGCCACTGGGTCGGAGAAAATCTAGATTTGGCCGTTAAGCTGGCGGAAGAAATTCAGCTCTCCTTGGCCGGAGTGATAGTGGTGATTATTGGTTCGTATGTGATTTTACGCCGCTGGCGCAAAAGCCGGCGTGCTCAACGTTTGATGTTCTACATGAACGCCAAATACGCCGACGCTCACGATCCCCATTTGAATCCGAAATAGAAAATCAAAAGGCTGTTGGTGACGCTGACGCCATCGGGCGTGTTGCCATGAACGTCAGGCTTGCTCGCGGGACCGTCGAACAAGTTGCGCTCGACGCTGTATTGGCCTTTCCAAAAAACTTGATTGTGGCGGTCGAGCGTCCATTGGCCACCGACGCCGAAGTGAACAGAATTTGTTTGGCTCTTGGCGCCGGTCTTGGCCGCCACCGAAGTTTGCACTTCCGAATGATGCTGATACGGGCGAATCGCGACTTCAAATATGTGCGCGTAGGTAACGCTAGTGGGGACAGTGCCCTCTAACGTAAGGCTGAGGCCCGAAGTCTTACGGCCCATCGTGGATGTTGCATCTTTGGAAATCTTATTGCTCGAGTCGCTGTAATCGAGGCCCCAGCTCAGCTGAGCCGACCTACGCGTGTAACCGAAGTGGCGGCGAAAGCGCAGCCCGGCTTCAAACTCCTGCGTATCCATCGGCACGACCGAGCCCGCTGCGCCGTCGCGCACGGAGCTCGACACGCTGGAAAAATATTTCGACTGCAACCCGAAGAACGGGGTCAGCCAAACGTTCATGCCCAAACCAAATCCCGGCCCATCGGAATGATAGTTGCGGTAGGAATAGTTGCTGCTCGAGCCGTCGTAAAAATAAGCAGGCGCGAGCGAGATGCTCAAGATGTTGGCGCGCGGATCTTCGGGGTGAATGCGGGCATTGTACTCTTCAATATCGCCCTCACCGCCGAGCAAGAGTTCGCGCACCTGCACGGTGACAGGCGGATGCTCCTCGCTCGAACTGCCGCCGTTTTCGCCCGTAGGAGAAGCAATGGGCACGGGTCCTGGAATAATCTGCGGAGGCTCGGGCGACTTTACTGGAGCGGGTTGCGGAACAGGGGCGAGCACGGGCGCGGGAGCTGGCGCCTGCGTCGTCACCTGCACTTGCGTACTGACTGAAACTTTCGAGTTCTGGCGCTGACTGGGGACCGGAGACGGAATGTACGTTCCAGGCCGCTCTTCAATGTCGTCGTCTTTGCGCGATTCAGGCGTGCGTACCTTGTAACGAGAGCTATCCAAATTTTGCTTGGAAGGGCCTTTGCCGCCGGGCTTGAGCAAAATAGCCGAGGATGAGTCGAGTTGCGCGAACGCGGACCCCACCCACAACATGACGACCATTGGACCAATAGCTAGAAATAGACCTCTGCCCACAGTTAATACTTCGGCTTTCGGCTGGGCAGACTTTATGCCTATTGACCTGAATGTAGCGCCTCTCGCACACTGAAAAAGGGAGACTTCCCGATGCTTTGCAAACTGGTTCGACGTTTTACAAAACTCTGCTTCGTACTCGCGGCGTTCGTATCGTTCGAGCACAGGACCTTAGCCCAGGACCATGGGACCTATCACAGCGAGATCGACGATCTGCTCACCGTCGAAAAAGTCAGCGTCCTCCCGTTCACCGACAATCTACAAGGCATCTATGCCCGCCCGCTCGAAGGGCATTTCATTCAGCTCGTCGACAAAATGCATCGTTGGGATTACCTGCCCGCCAATAGCAGCGGTCCGATTCTTTCGCCTGAGGAGCTCGAAACTTCGCCCGACAAAGCCAAGCAAGTCAGTGCCGGCCTTGGCGCCGACGCATTTTTTGCTGGCCGTGTGACCAAAGGGCCGAATGGGGTGACCATTCACCTGAGTTTGTTTCTGGCGAAAGACGGCAAGCTGCTTTCGCAAGCGGTGCTTAAAGATTACAAGCAATTCGATATCACCGATCTCAAAGAACAGATACAGAGACTACTCAGTGAGATCGTGCAGCGCTTGCCGTACGCCGGCCGCGTCATGAGCCGCGAAGGCAATCGCGTAACCGTGAATCTCGGACTGCGCGACGGTTTGCAAAACGGCCAAATGTTGAGTGTGGTGCAAATCATCAAGGCCCAGCGCCATCCTAAATTTAATTTTCTCATCCACACTGACAAAGAAATTTTCGGCAAAGTGAAAGTTCTGAAAGTCGACGAGACCTTGAGCTTCGGCACGGTGGTCACTGAGAAAGAAAAAGGCGCGATTCAAAAAAACGCCAAGATCGGCACAATCGATTATGTCAGCTACCCAAGCACCGATTCGCTTTCGCTTACACCGTCGCCCGAAGAAGCGTTGGCCAATAGGGACGATAGCAAAATCGCGTTCGGTAAAGATGCCAAACCTTGGCAACCGGGCCCGCCACCCACTTTTGGGCAAATCGGCGGCCGCTTTGGACTTGGCCAGTTTCAGGAGAACGCGAGCATTGGTGGACTCGGTGGCGCAACCGCGACGGACAATATGGCTCCAAGCCTCGTGGTCGAAGGCGAAATTTGGATCACGCCGGAGTGGACTTTTCACGCGCGTTTGAAGCAAGGATTGGTTTCGCTGAAAAACCCGATCGCCGGTTCGACGCCTGGAAAACTCAGCGGGCAAATGAGCGAGTACGAAGCCGGCTTTGGCTACATGTTCCGCTTCGGCCCCTACATTTGGTCGCCTAACATCGAACCCTTCCTCGGCTACTTCACATACCGCATGTTCATCGACGACACCACTCCGGACGTCTTCAGCACGATGGAGTACAACGGCTTCAAAATGGGCGTGCGCGGATCGAGCCCACTCGGTCCGACAATGAGCGACTACGGCGTCGGCGGTGAATTCTGTATGGCCTGGAAGCCTGGACTAAACGAATCTCCACGCACCTCCGGCGGGTCCAAAAACAACGTCATTGAATTTTCAGCTTTTGGTTACAAAAAAATCGGCGAGCGCTTGAAGGCCCAAGGCCAAATCGAGTTCGACATGTACTCAAGCACTTTCAGCGGCGGCGGGACTAGAGCCAACCCTGCGAATAGCATGAGCCTTCGCTCCACGACCATCTCGGGCGGAATCTACTATCTTTTTTAATACCGTCTCAGTTTGAGCCGTTCAGTTCAGATCCGTAGAACTTCCCGTTGACGGGTGTTCCGGCCCTCGACACTCCAGATCCGATAAACCCGCGCCTTATTTCAAGATCTGAATGATTACGGGGCCCTGCAGGTTGGAGCGGGGGTTGCTCTACCTAGGGGTATGAACGCACTTATTCGTTATAGATATCACATTATCGCGGCCCTGATTCTCCTCACCATATTGCTTATGGGCGCGCGTACCAAGACGAGCCATGTTTCGCACAGCGCTTCGGAGCTTCCCAAGGTTCACCAAACTCTGCAGCAGGAGCAAGCGGTTGAACTTTTCTCCCAACCCAACGCCGGCATGGCCCTCAACGCAAACTACAGCAAAGATCAACGCCGCACCCTTCTCAACATGGTCAGAAAATCTTTACCGACAGCCGACCAATCCAAAGCTTTTGAAATCGCTCATTCCGTCATCAGCGAAGCCAACCATCACGGAATGGACCCGTTCTTTCTCTTGGCCGTAATCACCACCGAAAGCCATTTCAACATCCGCGCTCGCGGCACCAGCGGTGAAGTCGGCCTGATGCAAGTGCGTCCCGAAACCGCCAGATGGTTCGCCGCCCAAGCCGGCCTGCCCGAGAAATACAATCTCGAAGATCCCGCCATCAACATCCGCATCGGCGCCACCTACATGGCTTTCTTACGCCACTCGTTCCACCGCAAAGGCAAGCGCTACATCGCCGCCTACAACATGGGTGCGACCAACGTGCGCCGCCTGATCGCGCAACAGACAGAGCCTGCCGTGTATCCCGCCCGCGTGATCAACAACTACGAGCAAATATACATGGCAATCGCCGCCTCGGCTCCGCATTACGCCACTCGTGGCGTGGCTTCCATTCAGCGTGGACTGGCTTCGGTTGAATAATTCCGCGATAAGGTGCTAGCTCACAAGTCTATGGCCCACAGGTTTTGGCCACGATTGGTAGCGGTTAACTTTCCCCTCCTCAGCTTTCCGACGGAGTAGCCCAAGCTCATCAATAGCGAGCGGGTTTCAGGGTGGGAGTTTTCAAACAGGATCACGGGACGGTCGCGCAACAGCGTCTTGCGCAGGCCGTGTACCGCTTGCGGTTCGGACCCTTCAATATCCATTTTGATCAAGCGTATCTTACCTACGCCGAGCCGCTCGAGTTCCTCATCCATGTTCACGCGGGCGACGCGCGCCGTATGGGTGCCGCCCCCGCGCGGAGAATGAGCTACGCTTCCCGCGTTGAGCAAAGACTTCCGCCATTGCAAATCGCATTCGCCGGCCTGTTCACCAACCGCGGCTTCAATCACATCGACGAAATCAAATTGATTGAGTATCAAGTTACGTTTCAAAGCTCGAACCAAATACGGGTTCGGTTCCACCGCGACTATGCGTGAGCCGGGACCCAGCTTTTGCGCCACTCGCAAACTGTAAGCTCCGATGTTGGCGCCGAGATCCACGAAGTTATCCCCAGGTTCGAGCAGACTTAACGCCTCGCTCAACTCCGCCTCGTACGCCGTACCACTAAGTGCGGCCCAAGTTCCGTTGCCTAAGCCCAAGGCTTGCTCCAACTTCAAACCTTCGACTTGTAAACAGGTGGGCTGGCCGCGTGACAGCAGCATTGAGAGCAATCCCCAAATGACTTTTGGACGCGAAAGGGCCTGCATGACCAAAGGCGGCTTCATAATTTTACCTCATCACCAATGGGCGCCTCCATGTATGAGGCGCTTGCGGTGATATAGGGTCTACGGCGATTCAACTGAATGGCACATGCAAGAGCACCTAGTTTAATTAGCGGCCGCTCAAGATAAACATAACTGACCTTTGCGCAAGCGAGGCAGATGGTAGCGATCGCCACAAACCAGGCCCCAGTCTGGAGTTCTTTGGACGTACCAGTGATTCCGAGAAGCTTCAAATATGGAGTTTGATAGCGGTCCACGAGCCAAAATACCGCGACATGGCCTAAATAAATTGAGTAGCAGCAGATTCCGAATTCTCGCAGCAAGCGCGTTCGCATGATCCAGCCCGCACAGGTACCGGGGTGAAAAGCGGCGACGACCAATGGAATCAAAGCGAACGAGGCCCCTCTGCGCTCCAAAACAGTAAAAACCAGCAGCAAGGAAGTCAGTGCCATTAAATCGAGAAGCACGAGTTTGAGTCTCAATCGACGGGTGGGACTTAGAAAACTCATTATGTAAGGACGGCCGTAGAAAAGCAGTATGCCAATGAAAAAGGCAAAACCATCGCCCAATGGAAAAACGGCCTGAAAGTGCGGATGGCGCGGAAACGTCGTCCAATCGCAGAATTTATACCAAATCTGAGAGACTGCGAGGCTCAGAACTAGACCGAGGGCGGCCGCTGCAAAAGAGCGAATCCGCGGTATAAGGAACGGAAAAAAAACGTAGAAAAATTCTTCGACGAACAACGACCAGCCGACAAAGGTGACATTGATTGTCCATGATTGGGGCGAAAATCCAAAGTAGAAAAATGCCGTGGCCAAAATGTCTGAGTGCGAACGTTTGAAAAGGAAACCATACAATGCGACCGCGCACCACCACGGCGGTAGAATGCGAAATGCGCGCCGGATATAAAAGTTGCGTACGGGATGTACTTCACACCGCCACCGAGTTCGGGTGGTTAGAGTTAAAGTGAAGGCGCTGAGAATGAAGAACAGCTGAACACCACACCCGAAGCTTGCAAAAATCCGGTCAG